>NZ_VIKY01000233.1:0-76229 GCF_009711925.1 Dolichospermum sp. UHCC 0352
TAACTGAGGGATATAGACTGAAACTCTCTATAGAATCTCCGCGTCTTTAGACCGGGGAGTGTCAAGCTATAGAAATTAACTTTGCCTAGGCAGGAGTTAAAATAGGCGATTATGGTTTGTCTAAAGCATTTGATTTAGCCGGTTTAAGTGGACAAACTTTAAACAGGCGTTGTTAGATTGTATGTAAACCATCAAATAAAGAAGTTGTCAGTAACCCAGCCCTAAAGGGACTGAGTTTCCCGCTTACCGCGTGATCTTATGAGTACATTATCAAAAATACAAGAATTACCATCTCAATTGATTACACCAGAAAATTTTCAACCTTATGGACAGGTAATATATGCAAGTAAAGATGGGAAAAATTTTGATCAAGAAGATGCCCAGTTAAATTTACAAAATGGTATTCCTCATTTTTATATTATGCGGTTGCAGAAAAACGGACGGAAATTTCACCAAATTACTCGTCATGTCAAATGTACTCAATGTTTAGGTTCATTGGATAGTAAAGACTGGTTAATGGCAGTTTGTCCAGCTAATAATGATACGAATGCACCTGGGTTATCAGAACTTGCAGCTTTTCGGATTCCCGGAAATTGTTTTATTAAATTAGATATGGGAACTTGGCACGCAGGCCCATATTTTGATCATGATTTTGTAGATTTTTACAATTTAGAATTGAGTGATACAAATGTGGTAGATCATTTCACTCATAATTTTCTCAAAAGTCATAATTTAGCCTTTGAGATGATTTAAAATAAGATCCCCGACTTCTTAAACAAGTCAGGGATCTGGATATTTTGGATATGTGTCTATATCCATGAAGTTTGAATAATTCTTTTTAGTGAAGTTTCCTTGACTAATTCAGCAGCTTGGTTAACTTCTAACCATTTTCTTTCCCTTGCGGTAGCTTCTGGCCAATCTTCTAATACTGTTTCCACAGGTAATAAAAATAAATTTACTTGATAGGTATTCCCCCGTTTTCGATATTTATAATTACCTAACTCTTCAGTTGTGACTCTACCGACAACTCCGGCTTCTTCCCATGCCTCCTTCGCTGCTGAATCATGGGGACTCATACCTTTACAAAGTCCCCCTTTAGGAATTACCCAACCTTGACGGCTACGAGTAGTAATTAATAAAACTTCAACTTTTCCATCGTTGATTCGATAGGGAATAACTCCAGATTGTTGAAAAACTTTGTTGATTTTGCGAGTCATGGTGGTAGATTCCTTCTGAATGAGTATTTTTGATTTCCAATGTGTATTTGTTAATAATGTGCCACTAAGGCAACTTTCAAAATCATTAATCTGATTTTGAGTAATCTTAACTATAAATTCAACAACTTTCCTGAAAAATCCGGAGTATGATTTACCTCACGGTACTTACTTTTATGATTTCATGATCCAAAATACGTTAAAATTCAAGCAGAGTAAGCATTTTCTACTTAAATATCCTCATGCTAGAAACTCTAGAAACCCAAATTTATCAACTTGAGCAATTTGCCAACACCCTTGTTGCGAACCAACTCACCCACCTGAGTTTCGTGAGCATTGCCATTATTTTTGCGGCTGGCTTGCTGACCAGCCTTACGCCCTGTATGCTGTCTATGCTGCCCATTACCATTGGCTATATTGGCGGTTATGAAGCTAAAACTCGCTTACAAGCAGCAGCCCAATCAACTTGGTTTGCGTTGGGATTAGCAACTACATTAGCAGGAATGGGCATCGTCGCAGGTTTAGTTGGTAAAGTCTATGGACAGATAGGAATTGGTTTACCAATTATTGTCAGTATTATCGCTATTATTATGGGACTGAACTTATTAGAAGCATTACCCATCCAATTTCCTTCTTTGAATGAAACAAATTGGATTTCTCAAGACTTACCTCCCGGAGTCCGTTCATACTCTATCGGCTTAACATTTGGGTTAGTTGCTTCCCCCTGTAGCACACCAGTTTTAGCTAGTCTATTAGGTTGGGTTGCTAATACTCAAGATTTAGTTTTAGGTGCGGTTTTACTACTTGCTTATACAGCCGGATATGTAACTCCATTAATTTTAGCAGGTACGTTTACTGCTGCCATTAAAAAACTATTAGAATTGCGCCGTTGGTCTGGTTGGATAAATCCTATTAGCGGTGTATTATTAGTAGGCTTTGGTGTTTTTTCTTTACTTTCTCGGATTCCTATTGGTAGTTTCTAAGCAATGACTTCAGATCAGACAACATCCACAGAATTAAGTTGGTGGTTAATACCGGGGCGTTTTATCCGTCGGGAAGTTTTGCCTGTATTAACTGATTTACGTTTGGCAATTATTCTATTGTTAATTATTGCCTTATTTAGTGTGAGTGGTACGGTAATCGAACAGGGGCAATTGCCTGATTTTTACCAATCTAATTATCCAGAACATCCTGCTTTATTTGGTTTCCTTTCTTGGAAAGTTATTCAAGTAGTTGGGTTAGATCATGTATATAGAACTTGGTGGTTTTTGAGTTTATTAGTTTTATTTGGAACTAGTTTAACGGCTTGTACTTTTACTCGTCAATTACCAGCCCTCAAAGCTGCTCAAAAGTGGAAATATTACGAAGAACCTCGCAACTTCACAAAATTAGCTTTAAGTGCTGAATTGGAGGGTGTTTCTTTGCCATCAATTACGCCAATTTTGCAGCAAAAAAGTTATCGAATTTTTCAGGAAAAAGATAATATTCTTTATGCCCGCAAAGGTATAATTGGTAAATTGGGACCAATTATTGTCCACATTGGGATTGTCGCTATTTTGCTGGGGGGAATTTGGGGAGCAATGACGGGATTTATGGCTCAAGAAATGATTTCTAGTGGCGATACATTCCAGGTAAAAAATATTGTTGATGCTGGTGCTTGGTCTTCTCAAGATGTGTTGAAAGATTGGTCTGTGCGTGTCAATCGCTTTTGGATTGATTACACACCGACGGGAGGAATTGACCAATTTTATTCAGATATGTCTGTGCTGAATAATGAGGGCAAAGAAGTTAACCATGAGAAGATTTATGTTAACAAACCGCTGCGTTATCATGGTGTGGTTTTCTATCAAACAGATTGGGGAATTTCCAGCGTTCGGGTGAGATTAAATAAAAGCCCAATTTTCCAATTACCAATGGCACAATTAGACACCAAAGGTAAGGGTAGACTTTGGGGAACTTGGATTCCGACTAAACCAGATTTAAGTGAAGGTGTTTCCCTATTAGCCAAAGATTTGCAAGGCATGGTATTAATTTATGATGCTCAAGGTAAGTTAATAAATACTGTGCGGGCAGGAATGTCTATCCCTGTAAATGGGGTAAATTTGCAAATTCTTGATGTCATGGGTAGCACGGGTTTACAAATCAAATTTGATCCTGGTATTCCTATTGTTTATACTGGTTTTGCTTTATTAATGTTAGGTGTGGTGATGAGTTATTTTTCCCATTCTCAAATTTGGGCTTTACAAACAGGCAAAACTTTATATATTGGTGGAAAAACTAACCGCGCTCAAGTTGCATTTGAACAAGAAGTTTTGGAAATTTTAGACCAACTTAGTGCCGTCAAAAAGCCCTAAAATTAAGATACCCGACTTCTCTAAGAAGTCGGGTATCTAAGATTTAATTAAGCTGTGGTGAGCATTTCTGACCGCATTTGTGCAATTAATTTATCTAAATTACCTGTATTTAACCGATAACTTAAAGGGTGAACAATTAACCGGGCTGTACTTTCATACAAAGTCGCAATCTCAATTAAACCATTTTCCTTTAAAGTCTTTCCCGTCGAAACTATATCAACAATTGCTTCTGACATTCCCGTAATTGGACCTAATTCCACAGAACCATACAAAGGGACAATTTCTATCGGTAAATCCAAACCTTGGAAATATTCTCGCGCACAATTTACATATTTAGAAGCAACTCGACCATGGGCCGGTAAATCTAACGGGGATTTGTAGGAACTAGCCGCTTTTACAGCTACAGACATTCGACAATATCCAAATTTCAAATCCACTAATTGGGCAACTTGGGGCTGTTTTTCTCTGAGAACATCGTAGCCGACAATTCCCAATTGTGCTTGACCATATTCTACATAAACAGGCACATCTTGCGCTCGCACTAATAAGGCTTTCGCTTGTCCACTAGCATCAGTAATTTGTAATTGGCGGTTTCCTGATTCTAAGAAAGCACTAAAATCTAATCCTACAGATTGTAATATGCGGAGACTAGGTTCAAGTAGTCCCCCTTTTGGTATTGCAACAGTTAACATTCTTTTTTTTGGTATTCTTAATGTGTTTGCAGTTCACTATATTGAGAATATATCTATATTGCCATTAGCAACAGAATGAAAATTTTATTAGTTGATGATGAAGTTGAGCTAACTGACCCTTTAAGTCGTCTCTTGACCCGTGAAGGTTATAGTGTTGATGCTACTTATGATGGGACAAGTGGCAGTAATTTGGCAGAAATAGGCAGTTATGATTTACTGATTTTAGATTGGATGTTACCGGGAAAAACAGGGTTAGATATTTGTCAGGAATTACGCCGTCAAGGTAAAACAACTCCTGTACTATTTCTCACGGCAAAAGATACCCTGGATGACCGTGTACAAGGTTTGGACGCGGGCGCTGATGATTATTTAGTCAAACCTTTTGAATTGCGGGAATTACTGGCAAGAGTCCGGGCTTTGTTACGTCGTACTGGTACAGAATCTTATAGTAGCACCACAGGAAAGCTAGTTGTAGCCGATTTGGAACTTGATATAGAAAATCAAATAGCTTATCGTCATGGGAGAATCATAGAACTCTCTCAAAAAGAAAGTCAGTTGTTACAATACTTCATGGAAAATGCTGGAAAATTACTGACGCATGGTCAAATTTTGCAGCATTTATGGCAAAATGAGGAACAACCTAATAGTAATGTGATTGCGGCTTTAATTCGTCTGTTGCGTCGCAAGGTAGAAGGAGTGGGTAAAACACCAATGATTCATACTGTTTATGGTAAAGGTTATCGTTTTGGTTCGACTGGAATTGAATAAACCAGGACATAAATGATCACAATTTAATTCTGATTGATATACTAAATCTATCCAGAAATATGAACTACTAACTCTCTCACATTATTCTGTTGACGATGTTCCCAAACATAGATTCCTTGCCATGTTCCTAATACCAAATGACCACGATTAATGGGAATTTGTTCGGAGGTATGGGTTAAAACTGTACGGATATGTCCTGGCATATCGTCTGGTCCTTCAGCATCATGAATGTAATGGTTTCCTTCTGGGACTATTTTGGCCATGAAATTAGCTAAATCAACTAATACATCAGGATCAGCATTTTCTTGAATTACTAAACTAGCTGAGGTGTGACGTAAAAATAAACTACAAAGCCCAGTTTCTATACCAGATTCAGCAACAATAGCTTCAATTTTGGCGGTAATATTGTGAAATGATTTTCCATGGGTGGAAACTCTTAATAGTTTTTGGTAGTGGGTCATAATCCTCATGGTGTAATATCCCCGACTAATTTTTCAATGATATCAATAAATAATGAATCAATGGTAGAAGTAGGGGATCTGAATACTTACAAATAATCTATCACAGCTTTAGCTATTGTTTCATTGCCATTTTTATCAATGATTTTAGTTTGCTTCGGTGGTTGGGGTGACTGATAAAGAAAATCCCAATCTCCTTGAAAAAATTCCGGTACTGTGAGAATTTGATGATGATTGTAATTAGTAATTCCTGCTAACATAAAAGCAGCTTCGGCAAAATCATCACGAGGTATAGTTACCACTGGTACATCTAAAAGGGTGGCTTCTGAAAATGTCCCATAACCAGGTTTAGAAATAATTCTGCCACAAATTGGCATAAAATCTACAGGACGGTATTGACGATTTGTAACTTTAATTAAGTTAGGTAAATCTGGGGCTGAAGCATCAAAAGTAATAAATTGCCAATCGGGAAATTTGTTGATATTTGTATAGGGAATTGCTTGTAAACCTAAACCCCCAAATGTTAGTAAAATTGTTTTTTCTGGAGGTGTACTTATTCCCCAATTGGTGCGTAATTTATCAATAGAAAAATGGGGAAAACCACCAGTTAAGCCTACATCTGTAATGTTGGTAAATGCTGACATAGGTTCATGGAAAGGAAGACGAAATAAAAGGTCGCATTTTCCATACCAATCACTAATCCAATCAGCCATTTCTGTAAATTCTCCTCCCCAATCTCGATAGATAAAATCCCAACCAAAATTACTAATCATCCAACAGGGGATATTTGTAGCTTCAGCAAATCCGGCAGCGAGAAAAGGAATATCTGCCAAAATGAGATTAACGCGATTTTGACGAATAAAATTAACTTCTGAAGCAATTAAGGATTTGTGATTTTTTTTAATTTCTCGTAGTTTTTCCAAAGTTGCTGATTTATCCATTGTCAAACTATCAACTTGAACAACACCTAAATCAAACGCCCGTGGACGTAAAATGAAATCACCTTCTATATAAGATTCTAGTAACCAGCGAGGTGCAGTAGTAACTAGAATTAATAACGCTTCAGGACATAACTTTTGGATAGTGTTAGCTATGGAAGCTGTGCGGGTAGCATGACCAAAACCGTGATTGGTAATTGCTATATATATAATTGGTCGTTCCATGATTTCAAAAGAAAAAGGTTAAAAAGTATTCGTGTAGGTTAGGTTGATGCAAGAAAACCCAACATTAAAAATCATTTGTTTTGTTGGGTTTTCCCCAAAGCTATTACTCCGCGTTCACGCAGTGTCCCGCAGGGATACGTTCACGTTTCACAACCCAACCTACTTGATATTGCTGCTATTAATTGGTCAATTTCCGACTCTAAAGTTAGATAATGAACACTCACCCGAATGCAATTAGGATTGGCAATTGTTCGTGTTAAGATATTTTCAGACTCTAGAGATTGCACCAATTTAAAACTAGGTTGATTAGTTACTTGAAAAGAAACCAATCCACTTTCTGGAGGTGAATTTTTTAAACATTTGACATTGGGTAAAGAGTTTAATTTTTGCCAGAGATAATTACTATTTTGGCAAATTTGCTCATATCGTTCCTGTGCTGTTCCCCATTGTTCATGAATTGTAATTGCTTGCTTTAAACCCACATATAATGAAGTTGGTAAAGTGGATACTTCATATCTGCGTCCATCTGGTTGCCAACCCGTCGGTTGGGCTTGATTATTAGTAATTATCCCACTCAAACCAATAAAGGTAGGGTGCAAACTTTCCCTCGTTTCAGGACGCACATATAAACCACCCACACCCGCAGGACCACATAACCATTTGTGACCAGTAAAGGCATAAAAATCTACACCCAAAGCAGTTAAATCTAAAGGAATCACACCCACTGATTGAGCCGCATCTATCAATAACAGCGAATTATTACTTCTGCATACTTCGACAATCTTATCAATAGGTAAAACTTGACCAGTATTCCACAAAACATGACTTAAAACTACTAAGCGAGTTTTGGGACGGAGATTTTCAGCAATAATACTGATAGGATCACCTTCATTTAAAGTAGCCATTAAGGGACAAGTGGTAACTTCTACTCCAAACCTGCGGGCAATTTCCTGGGCTGTAGCAATTACTCCAGGGTGTTCGCAGTCGGAAAGAAGCAGATGATCACCTGCGTGCCAATCAATCCCCCACATCGCAATATTACAACCTATCGTGACATTACCTGTGAGAGTAATTGTGTTACTTGGTACATTTAATGTAGATGCAATAGCTTCCCGACTGGCTTGTATTTGCGGTGCGATCCAAGCATAAGCATCACTCCCAAAAGGACCTATACTTTGAATATGTGCCTGAGATTGGGTGATAGCATCCATAACCATTTGCGGCATTGGACCCTGTCCTCCGTAGTTAAAATAAAGCTTATTACTTAAAGCGGGAAATTGTGAGCGATGATGATGTAGGTTATTCATAAAATAGGTTTGCGGTTTTTGATCTAATCTATTGATATATACTTTTATCAACAATTAATCAACATTAACTTTTACATCAAAAACTATGAATTGGTGGCAACGACTCAACAAAAACCCTCTAGCACGAACTGGGGCAATTGTCCTCTTCTCTTTGTATTTAGCAGTAATTGGTGCTGATTTCATCGCTCCTTATAACCCTTATGATTCACAAACCAATGGTTCACTACTCCCACCGACTCAGATTCATTGGGTATCTCAATCAGGGCAGTTTATTGGACCCCACGTATATCCTACAACACAAGGCGATACTAACTTAGAAACTGGGGAAAGAAAAATAATTATAGATCAGACAAAACCTTCACCATTACGATTATTTGTGACTGGGACAAAATATCAATTATTTAATTTGAGTATTTCCCTACCTCCAAAATGGCAGGAAGTCACAATTATTCCGGGTATTTCTTTAAATTGGCATTTGTTTGGCGTTATTGGTGACGCAAAATTGAATATTTTGGGAACAGATGAACAAGGACGCGACCAATTTAGTCGCTTGTTACATGGTGGTCGAATTAGTATGTTTATTGGTATTTTCGGGATTATCATTACCTATCCATTGGCATTGCTTATTGGTGGTATTTCCGGCTATTTTGGCGGAATAATTGATAGTATCATCATGCGTTTAGCAGAAGTCTTGATGACCTTTCCGAGTATTTATTTATTAGTAGCATTATCAAGTATTTTGAGTCCAAAATTAACCAGCACTCAGCGATTTTTACTAATTATTTTGATTACTTCTGTAATTAGTTGGGCAGGTTTAGCGAGGATAATTCGCGGACAGGTATTATCAATCAAAGAACTCGAATTTGTGCAAGCAGCAAAGGTAATGGGTGGTAATCCTATTTATATTATTGTTCGTCATGTTTTACCACAAACTGCAACTTACATTATTATTTCTGCTACTTTAACAATTCCTAGTTTTATTGGAGCAGAAGCAGTATTAAGTTTAATTGGTTTAGGTATACAACAACCAGATCCTTCTTGGGGAAATATGCTTTCTTTAGCTAGTAATGCTTCTATTTTAGTGTTACAACCTTGGCTAATTCTACCACCAGCAATTCTAATTATTATCACCGTTTTGTCTTTCAACGTCTTAGGTGATGGTTTGCGTGATGCTCTTGATCCTCGTAGTGTGCAAAGATGATTATGAGTGGGTTAAGCGACAGCGCAACCCAACAAATGTTTTAATAATTTATGTTTAATAATGTTGGGTTTCCTTGCGTCAACCCAACCTACATAACTAATATCTAATTCTCGGATCTACATAAGCATTGAGAATATCAATCAAAATACTCGCACTCACAACAATTGCCCCGAAAAATACTAACACCCCCTGAACTGTAGGATAATCGCGGTCGGAAATAGCTTGATATAAACGATTTGCTAACCCTGGCCAGGAAAATGTCACCTCTGTTAAAATTGCTCCACCTAATAAGGAAGCAAATGTTAATCCTAATACTGTAATTACAGGAATTAAGGCATTCTTTAAAGCATGGGAAACTAAAATCTTATTTTCAGAAATTCCCCGCGCTCTAGCCGCTTCTACATAATCAGCCTTTAAGGTTTGTTTTAAATTAACCCTGACAATGCGCTCAAAAATTCCACTCAGCAAAATTCCCAAAGTTAAACTTGGTAAAGCTAAATGATGTAAAGCTGTAAAAAATTGACTTAAATTCCCACTTAATAAACTATCAATTGTATATAAACCAGTAATATTTGTAGGTGCAGGAAGATTAGGAGGAAACCGATTAGAATTAGGAAACCAACCCAATTGAACTGAGAAAACTAATTGTAATAACATACCTGCCCAAAACATCGGTAGTGCATAGGTAATAATCCCGAATAACCGCCCCCCAATATCAAAAGCAGTTCCCGGACGAGAAGCGGAAATAGTTCCCACTAAAACGCCAACAATCAGCGCCACAGCCATACTCGCAAATGCTAATTCTACGGTTGCTGGAAAATATTGACCAATTATTTCACCTACATTTTGCCCGCGACTGGTTAAAGAAGTTCCTAAATCAAATTGCAGTAATTTACCTAAATAATTGAGATATTGTAACCAAATTGGTAAGTCCAAACCAAGTTGTTTTCTTAATTCTTCTTTCGCACTTTCTGGCGCTCTTCCTCCTAAAATAGCATCTGCGGGATCTCCTGGCGTAGCTCTAAGTAAAAGAAAAACAATGGTGATAATAGTGAATAGTTGCAATGGTGCAAATAGCAACCGGGAAAAAATGTAATACTGTAATGCTTTAGAACGAGACATATTTATTAATTAAAAATTTAAAATTCACAAAAACCTCGTTCCTTGTCTCTGACAAGGAATGCAGCCTTGAGGCTCTGCCTCATCTAATTAACAAGAGGCAGAGCCTCTAAATGGCATTCCCAGCCGGAGTCTGGGAACGAGAGAATGGCATTCCCAGCCGGAGTCTGGGAACGAGGAAGAACCGGAGTCTGGAAGGAATTACCAATACCTACTTTTTAATTGTTTTGTAAATTAGGTTTTGGGTAGGATCAAGATTGACATTGGCTACGCCTTTTTGAGCAAATACAAAATCTTTGCTTTGCCATAAAGGGATGTAGGGAACATCAGTTAATACTTGGGTTTGAATGTCGGCAAATATTTTTTTCCGGGCTTCAGGATTTTGTTCTTTGCGTTGTTGATCTATGAGTTTATTCATAGCTTCACTATAATAAAATGACCCCTGAGTTTGACTACCACCTGTTTCGCAACCTTTAGCAACTGAACCTTGTTCACAGGCTAAAAATGGCTGCACGTAGTTGTCTGGATCTAAAAAGTCTGGATACCAATTAGTTAAGGTGCTGGGATATAAACCTTTGGAAATTTCTTTATAGAAAGTTGCACCTTCTACGGTTTTAACTTCAAATTGCAAAATACCATCCATTTTAGTATCAGCGAGGGATTTTAAGGTTTGTGCAACTAAACTGCGCGTCATTGAACTTGCAGGATACCAAATTTGCACTTTTGCTGGATTTTCTTGGGAGAAACCAGCAGCGACTAAGGATTTTTTGGCTTCTGCAAATTTACCATCACCATATTTATCTTGAAACAATGGCTGGGAAACATTGAAGGTGGTGGGAATCATGCTGTAAAGCGGATCAGCCTGTGATAATAATACCCGATCATTTAATAATTTACGATCAATTAATGATGCGATCGCTTGTCTTACCTCTACTTGATCTAAAGGTTTTTGATTGCGATTTAAAGTCAGATAAGTAACTACACTACCTTGAGCAGATATAGCTTGCCAATCTCCCTTTTTTGCACTTGCTTCTAAACTCTGAATTTGATCTGGTTGTAAGGATAGATAAGCCACATCTATCGCACCAGTTTTAAAGGCATTAAATAAGTTGACTGGACTGGTTTGAATTTGGACATTGACACCTTTGTTTTCTGGTTTTGTTCCCCAATATTTATCAAATACATCAAACTTTAAGGAATCAGTTCCATATTTGGCTAATTTATAAGCACCAGTTCCTACAAAAATATTTGGTTTAAATTTTCCCGCCCCAATTTCATAGGATTTTGGTGAAACCGCACAGACTCCAGAAAATGCTAACAATGAAGGAAAAGCTGCAAAGGGTTTCTTCAGTTTAATTGTTAACTCATACTCTCCTGTGGCTTTAATTGAAGCTACGGTATCGGAAAGTAGGAAGGATGGTTTACCTTTGTTTTCGATAAAGCGTTGCAGACTAAACTCCATTGCTTTGGCATTGAAGGGAGTATCATCATGAAATACTACTCCTTGGCGAATAGGAATAGTATAAGTTAAACCATCTGCACTCACTTTTGGTAATGCTGTGGCCAATTGTGGTTTAATTTCTGTACTACCTGGTTCGTAAGTGTACAGGCGATCGCTCATATTAAATACTAAACTCAAAGATCCCAATTCATACGCATCAGCAGGATCAAGAGTTCTTGGCTTTTCCGTTGTCCCTACGGTAATCCGACCATCACCCGCAGGAGCATTTATAGCATTAGGCTGTGGTGCATTTGTTTGCTGTTTAGGAGTACAACTAACAACCAATAATAGACAAAGACAGAACAAAGATAGGAGTTTTGTCATCCTACCCCATTGTTTAATTAGCAAGGAACACCAAGTGATCATTATTAAAATATTTTCAATCAACGGTCAGTCATTATAGCAGGGAAGAGGGAATATTGATCTTTTTCCCATAACTTAATTACATAACTCATAATATACTCAAATTTTTTAATAAGTTATGTATTTGAATTGGGTAATTTTCCTAAATCAAGATGGATTATTCTATTATTAGAAAAAACCCTGATCAAAACATTTAAAAAAATTATGGTTTTAACAGCTTCCACAATGTTGCCTCTAGGCACGAAAGCACCAGATTTTCATCTACCAGAAGTAGTATCTGGAAAAATAATTTCTCTTGATAATTTTGCCGATAAAAAAGCATTGTTAATCATGTTTATTTGTCGTCACTGCCCATTTGTTAAGCATATTCAACAAGAATTAGCCAGATTAGATCAAGATTACAATAATAGTGACTTAGGGATTATTGCCATTAGTGCTAATGATGCTAAAAATTATCCCAATGATGCCCCAGAATCATTAAAAGACATGGCTATAGAACTGGGGTTTGATTTTACCTTCTGTTACGACGAAACCCAAGAAACGGCAAAAGCATATACAGCAGCTTGTACACCAGATTTCTTTTTATTTGATAGCGATAGAAAACTCGTTTATCGTGGACAATTAGATGATAGTCGTCCTAGTAATAATCAACCTGTTACAGGTAAAGATCTAAGAGCAGCTATTACCGCAGTCTTAAATAATCAACCTGTAATAAGTGAACAAAAGCCCAGTATTGGTTGCAATATCAAATGGAAATCAGGTAATGATCCTAGTTATTAAGGGTAATTGGTAATTGGTGATTGGTGATTGGTAATTGGTGATTGGTAATTGGTAATTGGTGATTGGTAATTGGTGATTGGTAATTGGTGATTGGTGATTGGTAATTGGTAATTGGTAAAACTCTTACCTGTTCCCTGTTCCCTTTAATGCTGAATTTCCAAATTGAGAATATAACACCCTAATTGGATTTTTCCTGTCCACAATTCGTATTCTAAACGGAGATTCTCTGGAAAAGGATGCCCGCTAAGAGTAAAACTTTTGGTAAAATTACGCAAACGGATAGGTTGATGGGGTTGTAATGATTCATTTGGCAACCAGAAACGACTAATGCCATAAACACCTAATTCCCAAAAGTGGCGGTAACTGACTTGTGCATTACCTTGCATTGTCATAATTAACCGCCGAGATGAAATTTCCAGCCATAAAATTCTGGGACTGCTAGGAGGAGAAAAATTGTTTTTAGTTGGGTAAATTGTATCTTCTGGATTTAAATAACTGCCTACCTCACAACTAATCAGAGGTGGTGCAGTTAATAGTAAATGAAATTTATCTGTATTCTTTTGGATTAAAGTTCCAGCAGTGTCAACCACAGACCAAATCGGTAAGTCCGTGGAAATCATTGATAAACATACGGGTTTGCGGTGGTGAGTTAGCATGAGAGTGTGAGGGGTTACAAATAAAGAATAAAAGTTGAGCGATTTTCTAAATTGCCAGTTTTGCCTGTTATTTAACGTTACGGCTGACGTTTTTGGTGAAAGCAACAAAACACAAGACATTTAAGCAAGATATCTAATAAATAGTAAAACCTGCTTCATCGTTAGCAAATATTTTGATTTGTTAATCTAAACCACTCAATATGGTATTACCTGTCACCTGCTATCTACCGAAAGAAGGATTATAGTTGCCAAAAAGCGGTAGGATACTAAATTGGAAGTGAATAGTGATAAACAAGTCGCTGTTTAGCTTTTATTCTATTCAAAAGTCATTGTATCCTAATGTCAGCTATTGTTATTAATTTAGAAACTCAAGCAAACTCTTCTGATCACTTAATTATTCAGCGCCCTGCCTCTGGATTGTCTTTGCAGGGACGTATCCGAATTCCTGGAGATAAGTCTATTTCTCATCGCGCTTTGATGTTGGGTGCGATCGCTGAAGGTGAAACTCAAATTCAAGGACTGCTGTTAGGTGAAGACCCCCGTAGCACTGCGGCTTGTTTTCGGGCTTTAGGTGCGGAAATTTCCGACTTAAACACAGAATTAGTCAAAGTCAAAGGCATCGGTTTAGGCAATTTTCAAGAGCCTATAAACGTCTTGGATGCGGGTAATTCTGGGACAACGATGCGGTTGATGTTGGGCTTATTAGCATCCCATCCAGGGCGATTTTTCACGGTGACTGGTGATAGTTCTTTGCGATCGCGTCCCATGTCCCGTGTCGTCAAACCACTGCAACAAATGGGAGCGCAAATTTGGGGACGCAAAGGCAACACTTTAGCACCTCTAGCCATTCAAGGACAGGCTCTAAAACCCATTCATTATCATTCTCCCATTGCTTCGGCTCAAGTTAAATCCTGCATTCTCCTCGCGGGTTTAAACACCCAAGGACAAACCACCGTTACTGAACCCGCTTTATCACGGGATCACAGTGAACGAATGTTAAGGGCTTATGGAGCAGAATTAAGTATAGATCCAGACCGCAATAGCGTCACGATCACAGGTGGGGCGAAACTCTACGGACAAACCGTAATTGTTCCCGGTGACATCAGTTCAGCGGCTTTTTGGTTAGTTGCGGGGGCGATCGTTCCTGGTTCAGATTTGGTAGTCGAAAATGTCGGTGTCAATCCTACCCGCACCGGTATTTTAGAAGCATTAGAACTCATGGGGGCAGATATTCAACTAGAGAATCAACGGGAAGTAGCGGGAGAACCTGTGGCTGATATTCGCGTCCGTTCCGGTGGTTTAAAAAGCTGTACGATTGCTGGTGATATCATTCCCAGGTTAATTGATGAAATTCCCATTTTGGCAGTTGCAGCGGCTTTTGCTGAGGGGACAACCATTATTCGGGATGCGGAGGAGTTAAGAGTCAAAGAGAGCGATCGCATTACCGTGATGGCACAACAACTCAATAAAATGGGGGCAAAAATCACCGAACTACCCGACGGGATGGAAATCACCGGCGGTACTCCCTTAGTCGGTGCGGAAGTAGATAGCCATACAGATCATCGCATTGCCATGAGTTTAGCGATCGCAGCCCTTAACGCTACTGGTACAACCACCATTCACCGCGCTGAAGCTGCTGCTATTTCTTATCCCAACTTCACAATCACATTACGGGAAATTTGTCAATAGTTTTTAGGGACAGGGTAAAGGGGGATAGATTGGCAAAAGGAGAAATTAAGTAGTAAATTTAAAAATGAATGAAGTATTTAACACTAAAACAAAAACAATATTTAGCAGAAATAGCTAACAGTTATGCTAATTTACAATGTGTTCAATGTGCTGTAGCTATAAAAAACTATTTACAACTGGTAGGAATCCAAGGCAAACTAATTACAATTAATACACAAGCTGATTTAGATTATCGTAATTGTTTTCTTTATGATGATAGTATTGGAGGTGATGCCATTTCAGAAACAGGATATCATGAAGGAGTTATGGTTATAATAGATGGGATAGAAATTGTTTTTGACAATCATCATCCTCAAGGAATAGCAAAGGTAGAATGGTTAGCTAATTTTCAATTTTTTGGTAAAATTCATTTAGGACAAGAGTTAATAGTCATTGAAGAAAACTTTTAATCAATATTCAGGAGAAAATTATGCTAGATATAACTATCGCTAATGGTAATAAAAATAGTCAAGAATATCTCTATGAGTTATTAACTAGAATTAAACAACGCCCAGGAATGTATTTAGGAAAAGTATCTATAACTCGGTTAAAAATGTTATTGATGGGTTACAGTATGTCCAGAGGTGAGTTAGGGTTACAACTAACACAACAAGAAAAACAATTTGCTCAATTTCAGAAATGGATACAAGGAAAATATCAAATTAATTCTACTGAAGGTTGGGAAAGTATTATTTTGTCTCAAGTAGAGGATGAAAAATTAGCTTGTGATTTATTTTTTCAATTATTGGAACAATTTAAGAATGAAATTTTAGAGTTGGATAAACTGACTGTAACAGTAGGAAAATAATACTATTATATCGCTTCCATAACTCGTACCCAAATTGCAGGCAGGAAAAAGAATACCTTTAGAAAAAATGTGGGAAGGAATTGATGCAGAATGAGTCTTTCTTAATTAATATTGATTTAACTACTGAATATCAGAGGAATTTAAAATATTTAGCCAAAAAGTATCGAGATATTCGCTCTGATACTCAGTTTTTTACTACGGAATTACAAAAAGGAAATTTATTAGGGGATAGGTTAAGTGGTTTGTGATATAATATCAATACCATAAACAATAGGAGATGTTTTATGAATCAAACTATCAATAAAATTGTGGAATCAATTGAGTCTCTTTCTGGTGAAGAAAAATATTTATTATTTGAGCAATTAGCTAAAAGAAAATTATTTAATGGTTATGAAAAACTATATCCAAATGTCGGAGAATCTTTAGAAATAGCTGAATCTGATTTTAATGATTATCTTTCTAATTTAGAAGATTATGAAGATAGATTGGCAAAAGGAGAAATTAAGTGGTAGATATAAAAAGAGGAGATATTGTTTTATGTGATCTTAATCCAGTTAGAGGAACGGAACAGGCAGGAATTAGACCAGTTGTAATTGTACAAATAGATCCAGCGAATAAAGTTAGTCCTCATACAATTATTGTACCTTTGACTTCAAAAATTCGACAAACTATTTTAACATCTCATGTATTTATACCCGCTAATATTGGAGGCTTAAAACAGGATTCAGTTATTTTATGTGAGCAAATTAGAGTAATAGATAAATTAAGAATTAACAAAATTATTGGTCATTTAGAAGATGATTATTTATTTAAATTAGAACAAGCATTATCTGTAATTTTAGGGATTAATTTTAACAAAACAGAAAAAATTATTGATGAACTTTGAAATAAATAATTATATGGAAACAATAACTTTAAATTCTCATGTTGGTCAAGATGGAATATTACATTTAGATATTCCTGTAAATATTATTAATACTGATTTAACCATTACTATTATTTTAAAACCTAGTGATAATTTTCAACAGGACAATAAACCAAAAGGAAAAGGTTGGCCTGCTAATTTTTTTGAAGAAACATCAGGATGTTTAAAAGATACTCCTTTAACTATAGATTCTGAATGTTGGGTTTCGTTACCTCCACCCAACCTACTTGCTAAAAGGGAATAACATCTGGATCTGGTACAATTTTCACAGGTCGCGGAGATGGTGCAGTTTTTTGATTTACATTAATATCTATTGTTGTTGTTTTTTCTTCCGCACTTACCCCTGTTTTAATACTTTCATTCTTATAAACTTCAGCAGGAAATTGAGTGACATCAAATAATTCCAAAAATTCATCAATAACATTAGCAGGATCATTTAAACATTCATTTGCTGTAAATCGTGTACAACTAATACCATTTCTTTCAAAAAGTCTATCTCTTTGATGATCTTTTGCGGCTGACTGATGATATTCTTGTCCATCAACTTCTAGTATTCGTGAATTACCTTTATAATAAATTAAGAAATCAGCTTCTTTAGTTTCTGTTATTCCAATCCTGGTTGTAATTCTGCATCTAGAATTTGCAAAAAATAAAATTTGCCTTTTCTCCAATTCTTCAGCAATTTTCTGTTCAGCAGGAGAACGTAATTGCAAACCATTCCAAGTAAACGCTTCATCTGTAGATCCAGAAGATTGATATTGTGGCTGTTGAGTAGGAATTAAACCTGGAGTTTTAGACTTTACAGCCTCATCTAACCTAATTTTTGCTTTAACATCATTAATATCTTTATTATATATTTTCCATGTATGTTGTTTGCCAGCACCCCCTGGTTGTCCCCTATATTCAATAATATAGTGACTGAGAATCATTCTCTTTTCAGCTTTATTACGAACATTGTTGTGTAGCCACTCTGCACCCCAAACTTGTTGAGGATAAAGCCTTGATAAAACTTTTAACATTAAAGTTGTATCTAATATATGATCTCCCATACTGATTTTGAACCTCTTGTACTTAATTTTATTGAAATACTTAATTTATCTGGTTGTACAAATTTAACCCTTCACTAAGTCTGAGTATGCCAAAATATCAGTATTTTAATCATTCTGATATAAACGGATTTATACGGTTGTTTTATTAAAAAATATTAAGAAAAAAACCGGAAAAGATAGGAAAAAATTGAACAATATTCATCTATAATGGTTAAAAGCTTTACACTGTATAAATTCTATGAATGTAAACGAAGTTGTAACATTTGTTGATAAGATAGTCTTTGAAAAAACTGGAAAGCATTTAGACGACGTTCAAACTGCTGTAGTTCAGGGAACATGGGAAAGACGCACCTATGATGATATTGCACAAGAATTTAATGCTACTAAAAATCATGTCGGAGATATAGGCGCTGAATTATGGCAACTTTTATCCAAAGCATTAGGTGAAGATATTAAAAAAACTAATTTTCGTTCTACTTTTGAAAGATTAAATATTGAATCATGTCCAAATTCGTTAGATGTCTATAATATAAATAGCAATAATCATAATTTTTGTCAGACACAAACCTTAAATCATTCTAATCAAAAACCTCAAGAAACTAATATAAATACTCAACCTAAATCAAATAATCACGATTTAACCCTAGCACCCCAAATCATCAACTTTCACAACAGAGAAACAGAACTACAAACCCTTTCTAATTGGATATTAAATCAAAATACTCATTTAATCTCCATCTTAGGATTATCCGGTATTGGTAAAACCACACTCGTTAAAAGATTTATAGACTTACATCAACAAAAGTTTGATGCTATTGTTTGGAGAAGTTTAAAATTTCCCCAATCTTTAAATTTATTACTTGATGATTTACTAAAACATCACAAATTAGACTCATTACCAACAATAAATGATAAATTAAAACAATTGTTTGATATTCTCACAAATAAAAAATGTTTAATCATCCTGGATGATTTACAAAATATATTTATTCCTAGTCAATTCGCGGGAAAATATCAACCAGAATATCAAGATTATCAAACCTTATTCAAAATGATTACAGAAACCCAACATCAAAGTAGTGTCATATTAATTAGTCAAGAACAATGTCCAGAAATGGAATGTTTAGATGAAGAACTATATCCTATTAAATCTTTAGAATTATCAGGTTTAGATAATCCAGAAATTCTCAAAAATACCGGATTAAAAAATAAGGATAGTTGGTTAAAATTAATCAAATTATATGAAGGTAATTTACTGTATTTAAAAAGTATTAGTATATTAATCCATAAAAATTATGATGGTCAAGTTGTTGATTTTTTAGGTGAAAATACTTTACATATTACCAATCAAATGGAATCTCATTTTCAAGAGACATTTCACCATTTATCAACCCAAGAACAAGAAATAGTATTAGAACTAAGTAAATTTGAAAACCCTATTTCCAGAGAAGAATTAAGACAAAGTTTAAATTTATCCTCAGTTGATTTTAATAATGGTTTACAATCCTTACAACAACGGTATTTAGTAACCAAAATCAAAGAAGATAAAATTCTGTTTAAATTATCTCCAGTTTTTCAAGAATATGTGAGAACTTGTTGTTAATACGAAAATGTTAGCATCAGATGGAGAGCGATCGCATTACCGTCATGGCGCAACAACTCAATAAAATGGGGGCAAAAATCATTACAGGAGTCGAGACAATGCCTAAAAGTATTAGTTATCATACTGAATTAATTAATCTTAACGGGTGACAAGGCGGTTGAAGATGAGATATGGCAATAATTTGAGAAAATAAGGGGGTAAAAAAATAGGGATAAGGAAGCCCCCAAAGCAAAAAATGTTACCACAATCATATCAAACAATTTTCCGAAAGGATTTGAGTGAACAGCAGTATTTGACACTAGAAATATTGTTGTTATTAATACAAATTCTTAAAAACCAAGGATTTAACCCACATTCCGCACCCTTGACTGTCACAAACGGTGATTACGGAGGTAAATTGATAAAAAAGGAGTAAAAAAATACATTTATCTATAAAAAAATAAATTTTAGATAGGAAAGTTGGTTCAAATATATTCTCAATAAGAAGCAATAAAGAATAAGGGTGGTTTCTGGCAAAAAATATAATATAATTTTATTGTTAGTCTAAGTAGGTGAACGGAAAAAAACCGTAGACGCGAAGCGGCTTCTCGAAGAGTAATATGTAACGAAAAGTAAAATCTCCCAAAACCTCTTCTCTGTTCCCTGTTCCCTGTTCCCTTGTCATAACGACAATTTTTAATGCCAACCTACTTACATTAAACATGACAACAGAAACTCCACAAAAGTATCTGTTTTGTATTTTCTCATTTTTCTGTTGAGTCAACACATTTTTTGAGTTTTTTCATCGTAATTGAGGATAAACCTTTCAATGATTTTTAACTAAGTTTTCTATCAAAATAACCTCAGAACCAATAATTTCATACTTAGTCGTAAATATTTAACTGTATCTCTAACTTAATAGTAATAATTCCTATTTAGCTTCAACAAATTCTCTCAGCAGTTAGTTCTTATGTACTAAATACATCCGTTTCCTTGAGGTGTGACAGTTGTGGGTGCGGAATGTGGGATTTAAGCCAGGGATGTCGAAGTTTTATCAGGGAGTAAAATGTGGTAAAGGAGATGAATTAGGTTTATTTAGGGCTTGCTGTAATAAAATAGATCCCCGACTTCTCAAAGAAGTCGGGGATCTGAGTCTTACTTAATCACAAGTATTAAATTAAACAGCAGCTAATTCTGGACTCGGACGCTTACTGTTACGGATATTGGTAATTGCCTCAGCATAATCAGGAGCATTGAATACAGCCGAACCCGCTACAATAGCATTAGCTCCAGCTTCCAAAACTTGCCAAGTATTATTAGCTTTTAGTCCCCCGTCAACCTCAATCCAAGGATCTAAACCGCGTTCATCGCACATTTGACGTAACTTGCGGATTTTAGGAACTACGCTAGGAATAAAGCTTTGACCACCGAAACCGGGGTTAACGCTCATAATTAGCACTAAATCGCACAATTCTAGGACATATTCAATTAACTCCAAAGGTGTACCCGGATTAAGGACAACTCCAGCTTTTTTACCGAGTTCTCTGATTTGTCCCAGGGTGCGGTGCAAGTGCGGAGATGCGTTGTGTTCTGCGTGTACCGAAATAATGTCAGCGCCAGCTTTAGCAAAACCTTCTACATACTTTTCTGGTTCCACAATCATCAAGTGGACATCCAGCGGTTTGGTGGTAACTGGACGAATCGCCTCCACAATCAGAGGACCTATTGTAATATTAGGGACAAAACGTCCATCCATTACATCAACGTGAATCCAATCTGCTCCCGCTTTGTCTACGGCGCGAATATCGTCACCCAGACGGCTAAAATCTGCTGATAGGATAGAAGGAGCGATAACTATAGGCTTTTGAGATGAATTTTGGGTCATGGCTAGTGGGTTTTAAGCGTCTTCGTCTGTAAGTATCGTAACAAAATATGGAGAAATTATTAAAAATTAATTCAAAATTCAAATTTTTCAGAAAACTTCCCCCTCTTCCCCCAAAATATGCACAAAAATTGGATACTTTTTTGGAGTTTAGGTTTTTCTGGCTTGACTTTACCAGTCTTTGCAGGTGTCAAGGTTGGCAATTTTTTAGGTGCTAACGGTATTAATGCGCTGAAACTACATCAAGCTCCTTATAATTTGACTGGGCGGAAAATTGCTATTGGTCAAGTGGAAATTGGTCGTCCGGGGATGTTTGGCTGGGATAAAGCAGTATCTAAAAATCGGGCTGTATCTCCATTTGCAGTGTTTTCACGCAATGTCCCGGCTAAATCAAATGTTGGTGTTGATCCTCATGCCTATAATGTTTCTGGTGTGATGGTAAGTCAAGATAAGGCTTTTCCTGGTGTCGCACCAAACGCTCGACTATATTCTTCTGCTGTCGGATCTACAAAAAAAATCGGTCAACCGGAGGAGTGTTTATCAGCACAACACATTGCATTACAAAACGGTGGTGATGTGCGGGCGATTAATTTTAGTTTTGGTGAACCTCTAGAGCGTGATCCCCGACCAGAAGCTATGTTAGATGGTAATGCTTTACTAACATTATGTATTGACTGGTCTAGCCGGGTTCATGATGTTGTATATTCAATTGCTGGCAATCAAGGCAAAGGCGGGATTCCCATTCCTACAGATAATTTTAACGCAATTAATGTGGCTTTTTCCTCAGAACGCGAGGGAATTTTTAATAAAGTTCACGTTTCTAATTTGGCTAGTATTAATCAAGGTATAGAAAATCGTTTAGCTGGGAAAGAATTTAATATTGGGGGGAGAAGTGCAATTAATATAGTTGCTCCTGGGACTAATATTCCTTTACTTAATCCTGATGGTAAGTTAAATAAATCTACAGGTACGAGTTTTGCCGCCCCACAAGTTACGGCTACGGTGGCATTATTACAGGAATTTGTGGATAGACAATTACGAACTAAACAACGGAATTGGACTATTGATGCTCGTCGTCATCAAGTCATGAAAGCAATATTACTCAATTCGGCGGACAAAATAAAGGACAGTGGTGATGGTTTACGGTTGGGAATGACGAGGACTTTAATTGATAAACAAAATCAAGATTGGTTAGCAACGGACGCTTATAAAAATCCTAAAATTCCCCTAGATGCTCAAATGGGAGCAGGTCATTTAAATGCTTTTCGAGCTTATCAACAATTGAATGGTGGTGAATGGAAACCTAATGCAACTGTTCCGCCTATTGGTTGGGATTATGGTATTGTTAATGCTAATTCTTCTAGGGAATATGCTCTACAAAAAGGTTTGAAACAAAATAGTTTTGTGGCTATTACTTTAATTTGGGATCGTTTGGTGGAGTTAAATGATAAAAATAATAATCAGGAATATGATATAGGGGAAACATTTATAGATAAAGGATTAAATAATCTTGATGTTTATTTAGTTAAGGAAAATGGGAAAAATAATGAAGTTGTGGTTTGTGATTCTGTGAGTGAGGTTGATAGTGTGGAACATATTTTTTGTCCAGTTCCTACTAGTGGGAATTATAAAATTCGGGTGCAATTTAAGAAGCAGGTAAATGAATCTACTCAACCTTATGCTTTGGCCTGGTGGACTGTAAGTGAAAAGTGATATACAGCACTTCCCGGTGTTATGAGGTACATATCTAGCGGGCAAGATGCCCGCACTACAAGAGTTTCATGATTCAACTTTGTACCTCATAAGAGCGGAAACCGCTGTAAGTAGTCGGGCAAAATTAATTGAACATTTTAAAAATCCCTAAACCAATTAATTTTGTAGGGGGACAACCCCCTGTGGTTGCCCCAAATACCGGGGTAGGCACGGGGGCGCTACCCCTACATTAAATCCAAATCTTTTATGCTTTAAATATGCTGTAAAAACTCAACTTCTGGTAATAAAGGATCATTAACAATGCCTACACCAGCAAAACTCCAACGTTTGATCAAACTACCTATTTGGGAACTAGCAAGAGATTCTACAGTCAACCGGCTGGCTAAATCAGCAGCATGAGTATTGAGATAACTCAAAGCCTCGAAATCTTCTTTAAATAATAATAAATATCCTGATGTAGCATCATCAACACGGGCTGTGAGATATTTACCATCTGTTCTTGAACGAATAATATAATAAACCATTTGACAACTAACAACTGACAACTAACAACTGACCACTGACAACTGACAACTAACAACTGACCACTGACAACTAACTAATTCAAATCTTCTAACTTAATTCGAGGATCTGCTGCTTTTAAAATTAAGTCAGCAATTAAATTACCAATAATCAATAATACTGCACTCATTACTAAACTCGCCATTACCAAATATTGGTCTTTAGCTAAAACAGCTTGTAAAGTTAACTTTCCTAAACCCGGCCAGTTAAAGAAATTCTCCGTAATAAATGCACCACCTAACAAACCTGCTAATTCAAAACCCAATAAAGTAATTAACGGATTAATAGCATTTCGCAAAGCATGAACATAAATCACCCGATTTTCTGGAAGTCCTTTAGCGCGAGCAGTTTGAATATAATCTTGGCGTAAAACATCCAATAATTGACCACGCATAATTCGTTGCAAACCCGCAAAACTGGTAATACTTAAAGCAATTAGTGGTAAAACTGAATGCCAAGCGATATCGAGAATTTTACCTAACCATGTCAGGTCTGCATGATTAATACTGGTCATATTACCCACCGGAAAAAGTGGAGTAGTCAGTTGAGCAAAGAATAGTAGAAATAAAACAGTAATAAAACTGGGAATACCCTGACCAGCATAACTGACTATCTGTAAAACTTGGTCAGTTCGGCGATTTTGTTTCACAGCAGCGAGAATACCTAAAGGAATGGCGATCGCCCATGTGATAATTAAAGAAGCGATCGCTAATAACAACGTGGCTGGAACTCGTTCCCATAGCAGCGATGATACAGAACGTTGATAAACAAAACTTGTACCAAAATCACCCCTTGTCAAAATTTGCTTTAACCAAAATCCAAACTGTTGTGGCCAAGATTTATCTAAACCAAATTGTCGCCTAATTTCCTCAATCCGTTCTGGTGAAATTTTCGGATTTTGCCGCAGGGTATCTACATAATCTCCCGGAGACAACTTCATAATAAAAAATGACAAAGCAGACGCTAAAAAAATCGTCAATAGCGCCTGTAAAAGCCGTTTTATCACATAAATAAAAGTTTCATCCGTAACTCGCCTAATTAGCCAGTCTCGACTTATATCCAAGGAAATTTTTGTATTTGTCATTAGTCATTAGTCATTAGTCAGTTGTCAATTATGTTTTCTAATATTGAACCAGTGAGATAATAGGGACATCAGGTAAATGTTTCCGTCCTTGCAAATCCATTAGTTCGATGATAAACCCAAACCCTATCAGTTCACAGTCAATCTTTTGTACCAACTTAGCTGTTGCACTGGCAGTGCCACCAGTAGCAATCAAATCATCCACAATTAAAACTTTGCTACCTGGCACTAAAGCATCCTGATGTACTTCTAATGTATCTGTACCATACTCTAGTTGATATTCAATTGAGTGAACCGCTGCCGGTAATTTCCCTTTTTTCCGAACAGGAATAAAACCAGCACCTAATTTATAAGCAACAGGCGCACCAAAAATGAACCCTCTTGACTCCATACCAATAATATAATCTACTTGAAGTTCAATTTCAGAACATTTTTGTGCTAAAAAATCAATAGTATAACGCAATCCGTCCGGGTCGCTTAATAGAGTAGTGACATCTCGAAATAAAATTCCCGGCTTAGGAAAATCCGGTATCTCACGAATCAGAGATCTTAAATCCATATTATTTACCTAAGTAGTTAGTGGTCAATGAAGAAACAAAGGGCAAGAAGCGAAAATTTTCCTAATCTCTGCCAAATCCTACCCTATAATGTCATTGACGATCACCAAGAATTTGAAAATTTAATGTATATGCAAATATTTGGGTAGAAAAACTAAGTAATGTATATAATTGAACTGCCATATCGCGCCAGCAATTAGCGGTGGACGGATAAGTAAATCAGTTTATTGGAAACGTATAAGGTATTTGATAGAATGAACGTCTCTGCTAGTGTCACATCTTTAAACATCCCAAAAGCTCAGGGAATGCCCATGATTTTGGATACTTTACCAGATCCAGCGATCGCTGGTCAGGTATGTCCAGCCAGAACTAGATTGCAAATAGATTTGATGTTACTAGCCATTGAAGCCTTAGAAATAGGCGGTTCTGAAGCCATTTTGTCCTTTGCTGAAGAATTAGACCTCCAAGGGATCATCAAAAATCGGGTAAACTTATGGCGGATGCGAGCATCTAACCCCATGCGGAGAGCGCATAGTCGCCGGCCTTTAGATATTTTAGAAGCCAAAGCGTTAGTAGTTATTGCCTGCTACATTTCTCGACGCTTAACAGTTGTGATCCGCCAACTACTAACCATATATCAACAATTGGCTGAGAAGCAGATTCCCCCAGAACAAAATTTAAGATTAGCTAATTACCTAGAAAGGTTTAGAGCGCATTTTAAAAGTCGGATGAATTCCCGTCGTTCCGGTGTCCTAGCATTAACTTCTAATGAAAAATTAGATGAACTAGCTATAGACTTATTAGGAAAATTACTATTTTGTACAGGTACAGCGGGAATGCAACGGTACTGGATTTCTCTTTTTGACGGTGAGGTAGAATAAATAGAAGTCAGTAACTCAGGGCTAAAGCCACTGAGCTTGTAAGAGTAATCAAGCAAGCTGTACTGACCAGACCACCCTGAGCGTAGTCGTTCGCGAAGCGTCCCGTAGGGTAGGGTAGCCGTTATTTGAGTCAAGACACCGGAGAATGCGACGCCCCTTCGGGGTTCAGCAGTCGCTCATGGGGGAAACCCCCAAGACCGCGCTGCTTCACTAGTTTTCCGCTCTGTCGTTTGTAATTAAACAGTTTTAAAGTCACTGAAACAGTGTTGCAAGCCTAAAAAGCTCAGATAACAAGGTCAAAGCGAACATCACCTGAGCAATCAGAGAGGCAGAAATGTCAAATTACGCATTAGTTCTCGACACAAACAAACAACCTTTAAGCCCTTGTCATCCCTCGGTAGCAAGGAAATTATTGGATTCTGGAAAAGCTGCTTTATTTAGGATGTACCCCTTTACTATCATCTTAAACAAGTCATGCTCAGATATTGTTAACCAAGCGATAGAACTCAAAATAGACCCTGGTTCAAAAACTACGGGCATAGCATTGGTTCAGGGAGAGAAAATCATTTTTGGTGTAGAACTTTCTCATCGAGGAAGTGCAATTAAAGCTTCCCTAGAATCCCGTCGCTCACTCCGCAGGGGGAGACGAAACCGCCATACTCGCTATCGTCAAGCCAGATTCTTGAATAGAACTAGGACAGAAAATTGGTTAGCTCCAAGTTTGCAGCATCGAGTTGAGACTACCTTAACTTGGGTTAACAAACTCATTAAGTTTATTCCCATCACAAGGATATCTCAAGAGCTTGTCAGGTTTGACTTGCAACAAATAGACAATCCAGAAATATCAGGTATTGAATATCAGCAAGGCACTTTGTCCGGGTACGAAGTCCGTGAGTATCTACTTGAGAAATGGCAGAGAAAATGTGCTTACTGTGGGATTGAGAATGTTCCCTTGCAAGTTGAGCATATTCATCCTCAAGCCAGAGGTGGCACTAATCGGATTTCTAATCTTTGTCTTGCTTGCGAGAAGTGCAATATCAAAAAAGGCACTCAGGATATTAAAGACTTCCTGGCTAAGAAACCGGATCTTCTCAAATGTATTCTGGCACAAGCAAAACGACCTTTAAAAGATGCGGCGGCTGTGAACTCTACCCGTTGGGCATTGTTTAGCCGACTTCAAGAAACTGGTTTACCCGTTTTCACTGGTTCTGGTGGTCAAACTAAGTTCAACCGAACTAGATTAAACTTTCCTAAAACTCATTGGCTAGATGCTGCTTGTGTTGGACAAATTGGAGAATTGGAAATTTTAACGAACAAGCCTTTGCTAATCAAAGCAACAGGGCATGGAACTCGTCAAATGTGTCGGACTGACAAGTTTGGTTTTCCATCTCGATATGTGCCGAGAATTAAATTTGTCAAAGGTTTTCAGACCGGTGATATTGTGAAAGCAATTGTTACTACTGGGAAGAAAATCGGTAAATATATTGGTCGTGTTGCAGTTAGAGCAACAGGTTCTTTCAATATTTCTGCATCAAAATTAGTTCAGGGTATTAGTTATAAATACTGCAAAATCATTCACCGCAAAGATGGCTATGATTACGCATTTTAAGATTGACGGGGATTAAAATCCCTTGAGTCGCGGCTGGTGAGCCATGTCGATAGCGTAGCGTGGCGTTAGCCATACTATCCCTCTGGTCCCTAAAGGGACTGAGTTTCCCACTTCCCACGAGGTTTTATGAATATCCAACGTAAATATAGTTTGCCTAATTGTACCCTGCTCCTAGAGGGGTTAAGTGACATGACACAGACTGCTAACTTTCAAGAACTGCGTCCCCAACTATCTATATTAGTGAATGCAGAATGCTATATATCTAGTTATACTCAACCCATTGTTGGTGGCAGGGAATTTTTTGAAAGCTTAGTTAGAGCAGTCAGCGCCTACGCCCAAGAAGTTTTAAGCAATATCCCCAACCCTCAAGTTCAGAATCATAATTCAGAGTTAGTTGAATTACAAAAAATTAACAGCAACAGCCACAGATTAACTGTTCACACTGAAATCACAGGAGACATGGGGGGAAACACCAGCGAAGGACAACCCATTCAAATTGTCCTGAACACAGTCCAATTATTTGATTTAGTTGAAGCCGTAGATCAGTTTTTTGCTGACAGCCAGACTTTACCAGAATTATCCCTAGAACTACACCCAGTTAATCGCAGTTATAGTGGTTCAAATCAAACCTTACTCAAACAGGCAATCCCGGCTACCATGGGCGTATCCAGTCTAGCCGTAGCTGCATTGGCTTTTAGCTTAATTCCTGCACCTCAAATCAGTCCACCTCAAGTCAACCCAGGGGTTGAGTCCAGCACTTCTATTCCCACGCCCACAGTAGCAGTAACCCCTACAACTACACCCACAACTACACCCACAACATCAGCAACCCCTACCGCAGTTCAAGATTTAGAAACACTTTTAAAGACAGTTCCAGAAATAAAAGATCCATCTCAATTACGGGCATTAAATCGCCAAGTTTATAACCAAATTCATCCAGCTTGGGTAAATCGCTCAGAATTGCCAGAGGATTTAGTCTATCGTTTAGGTGTCGCCGCCGATGGTAGTATCGTTGGTTATAAAGCAGTCAATCAGAAAGCTAGTGACGCAATAGATAAAACACCACTACCTAAACTGCTCCATAATCCTGCTAATCGCGTCCCGAATGAACCTATTGCTCAATTCAAAGTCGTATTTACCCAAAAAAGGTTTTTAGAAATTAGTCCCTGGCTAGGATACGCCAAAACACCAGAAGTAACTGGCAAAAAAATTACTGACACCAGTAAAATCACAGATCTAAATCAAAAGCTGTATAGTACAATTCGTCAAAATTGGAGTGTGACTCCCACCTTTGCCAGCAACTTGAAATATCGAGTAGCGGTGAATAAAGAAGGTGTGATTGCTGACTATGAACCACTCAACCAAGTTGCTTTTGACTACTTCCGGGAGACACCTTTACCCCAGATGTTCCAATCAGTTTATGGCTCAAATGTAGCTGCACCCGATAATAAAGAAGCACTAGCTCATTTTCGAGTAGTCTTTACCCCTAAAGGTGAATTAGAAGTCAAACCTTGGAAAGGATATAAGTATAAGTAATTAAAAATGCAAAATTAAAAATTAAAAAAGAAGAATCCAATTTTTTAATTTTTAATTATTAATTTTTAATTATTTAGTAATTTTCCCCATATAATTACCCCAAAGTTGTGCCGCTTGGGCGCTGCTGCCAGATGTAGGGGAATTATTATCATTTCCTAGCCAAATGCCGGTGACAAGTTGACGACTGGGAATAAAACCAATGAACCAGAGATCAACATTATTATTCGTTGTCCCGGTTTTACCTGCTTCCCCTAAACCAATAGCGGCGCTACGACCTGTACCATTAGTAATTACTCCCCGCATCAAAGTAGTCATTTGATTGGCAACTTCTTTTTTGATAACTCGTTTGTTACCATTTGGATCGGTATCGAAAGAGTAAATTACCCGACAGGTTTGTAGATCTTTAAGATCCTTACAATCACTACTGTCTCGAATTTTACTAATAGCATGAGGAGGATTCCACACTCCACGATTGCTAATTGCTCCAAATGCCCCGGTCATTTCTAAAACATTAACGACACTTTGACCTAATATCAAGCCTGGAACTGCCTCCAGATCAGATTTCACACCCAACCGCTGCGCCATATCTACTACTTTATTCAAGCCAATTTCTTTTGCTACCCGCAAAGCAATGGGGTTTTCTGAAAGTGCCAAGCCAGTTGCTATATCTAAACTACCACCAGCACCAGATCGGCAGGGTCTATAAGTAAAACCTTGCCAAGTTAAAGGACTACAAGAATAACTTCTATATGGGGAAATCCCTTTTTCCATGGCCGCAGTGTAAGCAAAAATTTTAAACGTAGAACCTGGCTGACGTTGGGCTTGCACAGAGCGATTGAACTGGCTTTTTCTGTAATCAGTCCCTCCTACCATCGCGACAATACCCCCAGTTTTCGCGTTGAGAGTCACCATTCCCCCTTGGGAAAAACCAAAATTCGAGCCGTCTTTGGTGATGGAATTTTTTAACTCTGTTTCCGCTTTGGCTTGGATAGCTGGATCAAGTTGGGTTTCAATGATATAGTTACCTTCTCTTGCTGCTGCCGGACCTAGTCTTAATGTCAGTTCTTGAAAGACGTAATCATAAAAATAGGGCGCAATGGTTTTGGCTTGTCTTTCACAAACTTTAGGGCTAATTTGGACGGTAGAACGACGGGCGCGGTTGGCTTCTTCTTGGGTGATTTTACCCATTTCCAGCAGTCGCTTAATGACTCGATTCCGATAATCGGCTGCTCCGAGTTTCCGCGGACCACTGCCACAAAAATCAAAGGCATTGGGAGCAGGTAAAATCCCTACTAAGGTTGCTGCTTCGGCCAGAGTTAATTCTTTGGCTGATTTGTTGAAATAATATTTAGCTGCATCTTCAAAACCGGAAGTATCTGCGCCTAAAAAGACTCGATTTAAGTAAGTTAGTAAAATATCATCTTTACTGTAAAAAGTTTCTAACTTGAGGGAGACGACAGCTTCTTTTACTTTCCGTCCTAAAGAGTCTTGACTACCTACATATTCACGGAATAAACTCCGAGCTACTTGCTGGGTAACTGTACTTGCTCCCTGTTGGACATCGCCGCTACGACTGTTAATCAGTAAGGCTCGCAACACACCCAAGGGATCTACCCCAAAGTGCCAATAATAACGACTGTCCTCGGAAGCTACAACAGCAGAGGCCAAATATGGTCCAAAGTCAGATATTTTTTTCAGGTCTGTGTGAGCGATATTTCGCGGCTCACGCAGTGGGGTTGAGCCATCACGGGCATAAACAACCACAGGGGCTTTAGTCGCTGTAGGTAAGGGTCTGACAGAAAATTTCATCCATTCTACACCTATGGACAAGGCAATCAAAACTGTAACACCACCGATCCCATAGGCTGTCCAAGTAGCAGCTTTCACATACCAATCTGGTGGGTCTATGTATTGCACACTCACAGAAGCAGCTAGTTGAGGGGGTCCCAAGGTAATAACATCACCATGACGCAGTTCTAGAGCATTTATCCGCCTTTTGCCCAGATAAATACCGTTGGTGGAGTTTTCATCCTTGATGGTGAAAGCGGAAGTGTTTTGGGTGGAATCCCGCGAGAGTGAGAGGTGAATTGCGCTGACAACTTGGTTACGGACGACGAAATCACAAGATTTAGAACTACGTCCGAGAATATGGCGATCGCCTAACAGATTATGTTCTTCCCTTGTATTTGCCCCGGCATCATGTACTAACAGTTTTGGTACTTTAGCGTTGGGTTTGAGCTTTATGGAAGAACTTACTCTAGCTTGAATAGTACTTACTGCTTGAGTCACTTGACCAAGTAGAGTTGTTGGTTTTTGAGGAGGTTGGGGGGAACTCATAAAAAATTTTAATTACTTGGTGTTTGTTGCCATGAAGCAATTAACAGACAGACAATGCCAATACTAATAAAAGAATCAGCCAAATTAAATACGGCAAAATTAATTAATCGAAAATCGAGAAAATCAACGACGTACCCTAAGGCAAATCTATCAATACCATTGCCCATTGCTCCTCCTAAAATCAAACCATAACCCAATTGCTCCCAAAAACTTAACAATGGTCCCGATAATGCAATGGTCATTAATACTAAACTTACACCTAAAGATAGCCACCGTAACCACTCTACCTTGCCACTTAATAAACTAAAAGCTGCACCTGTATTAGTAACATAAGTGAAATGAAATATCCCCCGGAGTAAGGGCAGTGTTTGTCCTGGGTTAAAGGTTTGCACTACCCAGTATTTTGTCAATTGGTCTAATAAAAATGCTATCAAAGCAGCAATCCAGAAGAAGCGATTTTTTATCCGCATAATAAATTTGTCAGTTGTTCTTTGTTAGTTGTCAGTTGTTCTTCTTTGCTACTGACCAATGACCAATAACCAATGACCAATGACCAATGGCCAATGACTAATAAAACATTATATGTCGTAGCAGATAAGCTACTATGGTGACAGCACAAACAACTACTAGTTGCCCTGGTAGTGCAAAGCAGGAGTATTTGAGGATAGCTTGAATTAGGGATAAATTTTCTGTTCCTTTCCAAGGCAGAATATAACTAATAATTAAATAAGCAATACCGCAGATGTGAACAGTGAATAAGCCACAAAAACAACTAAAAGCCAGAGTTTCTAGCCGAGGTCTAGCTTTAAAGGCTAAATAACCACAAATCCAAGCTCCGGGAATAAAACCCAACAAATAGCCAAACTGAGATAGCTTAACATAACCGATACCGCCGCCTTCGGCAAATACTGGCAGTAAGGTTAATCCCATGACTAAATAGGCAATTTGCGAGAGCGCACCAGCATTTTGACCTCCTAAACAGCCTACTAACAGCACTGCACCAATTTGATAGCTGACACCTAATGAAAAGGTCCCAATTCCGTGCTGACTCCAGTTCCAAGGTGCGGTAATACCATAGGCTTCTAGAAAAGTACCACCCATTGTGAGGAGCAAGCCTATCATAGACCATAGCAGTTGATTTGACGCAGCAAACATTTATTAGGTGCAAGGGTTAATTAACGGTAGACGAAAAGCTAAAAATTACAACTACAAAACTATATTGGCATTTTTTTGATAAACAATAAGGTGTATCTCTAGAGTAACCCAAGAAAATAGATAAAATATAATCCTACACTAATCCTATTCGGTACAGTGTAGGATTATGCTAACTTTTAACCAACAGAAATTATCTGTGGTTGAGTTGCTACCTTTTTCATAGCTGTGAAAACTTCTTGTCTAGCCCATTTATCAGCATTTAAAATGTCATCTAAAGAGGGATTTTGTGTGTTATCATTTTGATGGCGATCGCAGACAAATTCAATACAGCGAGCAATATCCAAATAGTGAATTTTCTCTTCTAAAAATAACGCCACAGCTTGTTCATTAGCCGCATTCAACACCGCCGGCATAGAACCACCAGCCTTACCCGCAGCATAAGCCAAACCCATACAAGGATATTTGTGATGATCTGGTTCACGGAAAGTTAAATCACCAGATTTAACTAAATTCAATCTTTCCCAATTAGTGTAAATTCGCTCCGGCCAAGATAAAGCATAAAGCAAAGGTAAACGCATATCTGGCCAACCAAGTTGAGCTAAAACAGACGTATCTTGTAATTCTATTAACGAGTGAATAATACTTTGAGGATGAATGACAATTTCGATGTTATCGTAATCTACTCCAAATAAATAATGAGCTTCAATTACTTCTAAACCCTTATTCATCAAAGTTGCCGAATCTACCGTGATTTTTCGCCCCATTGACCAGTTAGGATGTTTAATAGCATCAGCAACCTTTACCTCTGGTAACTTTTCCACAGGCCAATCTCGAAAAGCACCACCGGAAGCAGTAAGTAATATTTTCCGTAAACCATCTTTAGGAACACCTTGCAAACATTGAAAAATAGCAGAATGTTCGGAATCTGCTGGTAATAGTTTCACCCCGTGTTTTTTCACCAAAGGTAACACCACAGGAGCGCCAGCAATGATAGTTTCTTTATTGGCTAAAGCAATATCTTTCCCCGCTTCAATAGCTGCAATGGTCGGTAATAAGCCAGCACAACCAACAATACCAGTAACTACTGTTTGAGAATCGCCATAACGAGCAACTTCTATGACTCCCGCTTCCCCAGCCAGTAAAATGGGCTGAGGATTTAAGTCTTTAATGGCTTCTTTGAGTTCCGGTAACTTTTCAGCAGCAGAAATGGCGGCAATTTGGGGACGAAACTGGCGAATTTGCGCCGCGAATAGCTCCACATTCCGTCCAGCGGACAATCCAACGATGCGGAATTTATCGGGGTGTTCAGAGACGATATCTAAGGTTTGCGTCCCAATTGAGCCAGTAGAACCCAGTAAAGTAATAGCTTTCACAATTTTTTAAGCATTAACAGATAATTTCAACTATAAATGGCTTGGGACTCGTTGATAAGAGCAATTCCGACAATCAATTAACTCCAATCAAAACTTTTGCTATTTTGGCCATAAATGCGTAACATTACATAAACTACCCCATCTTACTTCGTTGAAGATGGGGTTTCTACATCCCCATCAGTAAGTTGAGATTTTTGACGTGGGGTACATCAAATGTTCCAAAAAAGTATAGAAGAACTAATGCGATTTAGCCGCTATCGTTTGAAGGATTACATCAAAGGGCAAAGAGCTATGGAGCTTGCCTTATCTACCTTCTAGCTATCTTGTCCTCCTGTCAGGGAAATTGTAGAGGCTATCAAATTGGTGGATCTTACAGTTCCTCAACAGTCTATTTAGTTTGAATGCTCAAAAAGTTAGTTTGAATGGGAACTAGCTTTATACCAAATAGATTTTCCTACACCAATTTCCAGTATGCTAGATATGAAACCAGAAACCCAACTAACCAGATTTATGGAAAACCAGATTTATGGGGAAAAAGATTGTTACTAGGACTTACGCACTGTACAAATTAACCATGATGTGCATGAACGAAAATCCGTCGTTTCAGGCTTTTGGCGATTAACAATCCCCTGTTTTACCAGAAACATCAACCCCAAATGGCAATAACGGGGGGCAAATAGATTCTGTTGAGGATGGCACACCAGCTATGGTAACACCAGAACCAGCAGAGGAAGTTGTTAACAACGCGTTACAGAGCGCGTTTGTTGGGAATGGCACACAGCTAGATCCAGTTTCAGGAGAACCACTGCTTCAAGGTAGTAATAATGGGTAGATAAGTGGCTCTGTTGATAATTTAATACCGGATACTGAAATACCAGAACCTGCACTCCTAAGTGTTAATTATGGGCAAGAAAATACCTTTGTTGACAATTCTACTGCTGATGAGGACTTAAGAATCGAGGAACTCAAGCGGGTAACAAATTCGTCTATATCTCGACTCAACTCGGTCTAAAATCCAACCAGTAAGCTAAATACTGAATTAACTCATGAACTTAACACGAACAGAACAGTATGACTTTCTCCCTCGTTTCTACCGTCTTGCGATCGCTAATATTCTTTCAAACCTGATGATTCCTCTAGCGGGTTTAATCAGTGTAGCTTTTTTGGGTCATCTGCAAGAAATTGATGCCTTAGCAGGGGTTTGCATAGCTAATATCTTGTTTAACCTCGTCTATTTGATTCTTGAGTTCTTACGTATGGGAACCACTGGGTTAACCGCTCAAGCTGTGGGAGCAGATGATCAAGAGGCTGCACTGCTAGTGGGACTACGCAATGGCTTAATCGCCTTGGGATTAGGTATCGTACTGTTAATTTTGCAGTATCCTTTGCGAGAGGTAGGTTTTTCGCTCTTGAGTGCTGATATTGATGTTAAAGCTGCCGGCATTGACTATTTCAATGCTCGCATTTGGGGAGCGCCTGCTGTTTTACTGAACTTCGTTCTCATTGGTTGGTTACTGGGACGAGAGGAGAATAGTAAGGTTGTGGTACTTTCAGTTATTGGCAATGCAGCCAATATAATTTTAAACTACTTATTTATTATTCAATGGGGTTGGAATAGTGTAGGGGCTGGAGTATCTCAAGCATCTAGCCAATACTTAATGTTGTTTATCGGCATCCTCTTAGCTAGTCGGAAAGTTCAGTGGCAAGAAATCCGCGCAGTTAGCCCACAAATCATGGATTTTTCAGAGTTGAAAACTATGTTGGCTCTCAATAGAGATATCTTGATTAGAACTATAAGTGAGATGTCTGTCTTTACTATTTTTAGTAATCTGAGTGCCATGATGGGAACGATACTCTTTACCCAAAATTCTTTATTAGGACAGATAACACATCTAAATGTTTACTTAACTAACGGAATGGGATTTGCTACCGAAACCTTAAGCGGAAACTTGAAAGGTAAAGATTCAAAAGAGAAATTGTTACCCTTGCTGAAAGTTTCAGTTGCCAGCAGCTTATTGATAGGACTCACTGTAGCTACAATTTGTGTTTTCTTTCCCCAGGCTGTCTTTGGCATATTAACCAACCATACGGAAATTACTGAACATATTGATACCTATATTTGGTGTTTATGCTTCATACTTATATTCAATTCTGTTGCCTCAATGCTGGAAGGATATTTCTTAGGATTAGCAGAAGGGAAAATTGTTCGTAATGTCAGTTTGATCTCTGCTACTTTGGGATTTATCCCATCAGCTATAGCAGCTTGGTATTTTCACAACAACTATCTTTTGTGGCTATCCATTATATTATTTATGTTTGCCAAAATGGTGACAATGCTAGTGTATTTACCAAAATCTTTGAGTAGTGATACTGAAGTTAATGCAGTTTCTCTGACAACTGTTGAAAATTAAATCGGCTTAAAGAGGGAAGTGAGTTATACCAATTTTATGTAAGGCTGCACAGAATCATGAAATCCATTAATTCATCCGTATTTATCTGCATACCCTATGGCTGATGCCTCCGGCACGCTACCGCGAACGCCACGCAAGCTACGGGAAGCCGCTAACGCGGTTACATCTGCGTTTATCTGCGGTCAATTATTCTTGAAATCTTATTCTATGCAGTTTCATCTTAATTTGGTATTAGTGAGTTAATTACCACTTGCTGTCCTTCTTTTTGACCTTTGATGAAAACATTAAAGAATAAAGATTATTTTTCTAATTTTAGTTCTTGATCATATAATAATTAAAGTTTATTAAATTAGAGTTAAAATGAGAGAAGCGCCAGGGGCTGACATAATTATTCTCAACAGTCAGCAGCAAGTTTTACTTGTACTTCGAGATAATAAAAGCTCTATTCCTTTTCCTAACACTTGGGCATTCCTGGGAGGATATATAGAGAAAAATGAATCTGCAGAAGCAGCTATTCGCCGAGAATTAGTTGAAGAAATGGAACTGGAATTAGGCGAAATTAAATTCTTTAAGTCTTATTTTTGGCAAGAATGTGATGAACACATTTTTTGGACTCGGCTGGATTTAGATATTTCTCAAATAACCCTACACGAAGGACAAAAATTAGCCTATTTTAGTCGAGAGGAAATTAATCAGCTTGAATTTGCCTCTCACTATGATCAAATTCTGGCTGAGTTTTTTGATTTCTTAGCAATTAGTTTAAAATTAAGTATTGGTTAAAGCTAATGAAAAATTCAATTGCAGAAAATTTAAAGAATACACTACCAACAAATATCGCTCAGGGATTGGAAAGTGCTTTAGCTTATTTACCTGGAGGTAAAACAGCAACAATAGAAAAACCCCAATCAGAAGGATTATTTAATCATATCTTATTGATTACAACAGCCACAGATCGCTGCGTTTTTCGTGCCAGACGGGATATTTCCACTGAAGCTGGTGATGCTTATATGCAGTATATGTATGAAGCCACTGGCTTTATCCAAAATGGCGGTTCTTTTAAACTCAGAAATATTGGAGATGAAGTTGATTTTATCAAACGGGCATTAGCTGTCGGCTTACCAGTTCCTAAATTAATCCATGCAGATCAAGATTGGATGCTGATTGAATATGTAACAGGGAAAACTTTGTTGGAATTTCTAGAAACTGGAGAAGTCAAATTTTTGCCGAAGGTTCTACAAGAAATGAATTTAGCTCACAGACAGGGAATTATTTATGCTGATCGCTGGACTGGGAATGAAATGATTGATACCCAGGGAAATGTGCGAATGATTGATTTTGATATTGAATGGTTTTATCAAGGAGGTAATGATGGTACTCTGGAAGCATTAGAAATGGCATGGACTATTTTTAATGCCATGAGAGTAACTAGCAAACGAGATGAATTATTAACAATAGTAGAAACGGAAGTTTTACCATCATTAAAAGCATGGGGTTATGAAATCTCCAAAATGAAACAATTTATTGAAGGTTTATGCAAGTTTTATCTTGACCCCAATAAGCCCGGTAATCAATGGTCTTTACCAAAAAGTTTGTATGTGGCAATGGCTAAACCAGCGAATCGCTTGATTGCGATGTTTACTGAAGCTGATTAAGGGACTTCCAATTAAAAAAATACCCAAAAATTTCTTGTGGTGCGGGACGAATTGCCCGCTAATCATCAAGGACGGGCAGGATGACCATCCCACAAAATTGGGTAATTTATTTTTTGGTGTTCCCTAATCGCAGAATAATGCGTGGCATAATTCACCAACCAGCTACGCAACTGCGTATATGGCGGCTGAGTGGCGTAAATAATTAAATTGCTATCAATCAGCATTGTCTCTCCCGAATAAATTGCGATCTTGACGTTGTTCACGCTGCCAAACAACTGGATCAGCAATTTCTGCAAAAGGATTTAACGCCACCGCCTGCGTCAATGCTTGCGCCAAACCTTCGCGCCTTGCTTGGTTTGAAGTGATAGGCGTTTTTTCTCGTGCTTTTTGTTCTAAGTAAACAGCATAATTCAGTAACTCCGCTTGCGATGATATCGGTAGAGCGGCAGCATGGTGTTGAATTTGTTGCAAAATAGGGTTCATAGCTAGTATGTTAATTTTGTGTGTTTTGGAGCGATTTCCTGGGAAATTATTGGTGTTACCGTAGTTTACACCGAAAGCATCTGTTCCAGGCACTTTCTCATAAAAATATGCGACACATTTTGTGCATGAAGTCTTATGGGATAAGGGATTCAGAATTAACACACTACTATAGGACTCCCTGGTAATTGATCAAATTGAATGGGTGGAATCTGCTGCTGATCAAATTTATCAGAGAGTGCTTTTCGGGTGCTTTGCTTAATTCGAGAATGGTTCTGTAAGTTGAGACTTAATAGCCAAAATCCTTCTTCAATTAATCCTCTATGTACTTCATCAAAGGTATTTTCTCCTTCATAAAAAGCGACAACACCGGGTTCTACATTGATCGCTAACATACGATCTCTTGTAGAAGGATTTATACTTAAAAACAGGTCTTTTCCCAACCTTAACGTTACACATTATCTGTAGGGTTAAACGGCCTGTTCCCTCCCTACAGATGATTGTTTGGGGTAAGTTTTACCGGAAATTAATTTCTTTCATTACTTTCACGTTATAGTAACGAGTATCTGTGAGAGAATTGGGAATCTGATTAGCTTTAAATGCTGAAGCTAAATCTTCGATCGCTTCCTTTATAGTATGTGCAGGGACAAATCCCAGTTCTTGCTTAATTTTTTCTGAAGAAATATGGTATGAACGCAGATCGTCGGTGGGTGTAGTCATAATTTCTACAGATTCTCCCACTACTTGACGGGTCATCTCGGCAATTTCCATCAAGGTATGATTTTCATAGCCAGCGTTAAATATTTTACCGTCAATCGCTTCATCTGACCATTGTAGAGATTTTAGATACAGATCGGTCATATCTTCAATATGGATATTGGGACGTTTTTGCTGACCACCAAAAACTGTAATTTTACCATTATTAATTGCGTGGTTAGTGAGAATATTCACCACTAAATCTAGTCGCTGACGGGGGGAATAACCGCAGACTGTAGCAGGACGCAAAACTAAGGTAACAAAACCTGGTTCTCGTTTACTCAATAAGACTTCTTCGCATAAAGCCTTATAACGAGAATAGTCTGTTAAAGGCATTAAGGGTAAGTCTTCTGTGACATTTTCTATTTCTTTGATGCCGTAAACACTGGAGGAAGAAGCATAAATAAACCGCTTCACTCCGGCATCTTTGGCAACGTCTACTAAGTCAAAAAAGGCATCATAATTAATCGAACGGCCTAAGTCTGGATCTAATTCAAAGCTGGGATCGTTGGAAATACAAGCTAAATGAATGACAGCATCACATCCTGGCATGATTTTTTCTAGAAGTTGGCGATCGCGGATATCGCCTTCAATCTCTTCTAAATGAGGATGATCTTTAACGGCATTTAATACATCTTTGCCATAAAGATACAAGTCTATTACCTTAACTCCATATCCAGCTTGCAGAAGTTTAGGAACTAAAATAGCTCCTACATAACCAGCACCACCGGTCACTAAAACTTGTTGAATTGGATTCATTGATTTACTCCTTAATTATCTTTTAAAATGTGGAAATTGTTTTAGCAAACTTTAATAAGCGTCCCTTGTCTACAGGCTTTTCATTTCCTAAAACATTGGCAGCGATCGCTCCGGCCAAATTTCCTAAAAATGATCCTAACTGCACAGGCAAATCTAACTTAGCACTCAAACTGGCTAGGGCAAAAAAGGCATCTCCAGCCCCGGTGGTATCTTTGACTTGTTGTGTCATGGCCGGAGTAATTTCCATCTCTCCATGAGTATTAATTCCCAAAGAACCAGCAGATCCTAAAGTTAACCAACCTTGTTGCGCTCCTAAATGATATTGCAACCGTTTTAGTAACTCTTCTCGATTACCATAACGATTAGAAAATGCCAGACGAATTTCCTGTTCATCTACACAAAATGTATCGGCTCGCTTATATTTACTAATTAGGTTATAACCGTAATTAGCACTATTAGTTTGACAGTTTAAGGCTAAAAATGGTGCTTGTGATTGAATTAATTCAATTGCTTCAGCATCAATTAATCCATGACCATAATCCGCCAAAACCACTAAATCGCAGTTTTTTAACAGTTTTTCCCAAGCATCTAAAAGTTTTTCTCGTTCTTGGGGTGCTAGTCCTTCTTCGTCTATGGAATTAATCGCAAATAATTGGGTATAACCCTTGGTTTTCCCTTGTTGTTCAATATAACGACACTTTGTTACTGTAGAATAGTTTTCTACACAATGTAAATTAAGATGCAGCGTACCATCAATATGATTAGCAATCAAATGATGTACATTTGGTTCATCACCAATGGTACTAGCTAGGGTGACAGATTTGGCAAAACTACTGAGATGGTTAGCGATCGCAAAAACTCCCCCCAAATGTTGTTCTTTTTTCACAAAGCGGGTTGATGGCGCTCTTCCTTTTGAGGTTAATCCCTGAACTGTACAGTGAACAAACTCATCAATAATAATATCCCCCAACACCAAAACATTGAGATCCTGCATTGCTTCTATCGCATTTCTAATATCCTCAAAAGCATATTGTTGACTAAAATCATTGGCATAACGTTTTAATTCTGGAGGGATAACATCAAGATAATTATTAATCAGTCGTGTAGAGCTAAAAGTAATTTCTTGAGTATAGCGAATGTCACCTCCGTAAGCTCTTACTTGAGCGATTTCTTTATCAATATTGTGGGTTACATCTTTCTCTGTTTCCGCATATTCATCTCCCTTGCAGTAAATATGAGGACGCACTTTCTCAATTACTTCCAAAGCTGTGACGGCGGGAGTTAAAATTACATAATCAACACAAGCTAAAGCAGCTATAGAATTAACACGCAACTCATCAGAAAATATTGGTCTTCCTGGTCCTCGGTTAATATAAGGAGTAGCAGTTAGGGAAATTACTAATAAGTCTCCCATTGCTTTAGCCGCTTGTAAATGAGCAATGTGTCCGGGATGTAGTAAGTCAAATACCCCATTACAGAGAACGATTTTCCGTCCTTTTTGATGGTAGATAGTGAATACTTCTGCACAAGTTTCAAAGTCAATAATTTTTTCTCTATATATTTCTAATTGCATCTTTATTTCATTGCTAATCTTGGTACAAAAGTTCACAGAAAAATCGAACAATTCAGAACTAGAACATCATTATTTACTTGATGATTCTAGGTTTAGATATCTGACAATTTTTGAAGAAAGAGGTCTACAATTCTAGTTCTTGTCACATATATTTAATATGCAATCATTAAATCTTGTTGTTTACCACAGATAGAATTTCTTCTATATATAAATGGGATGAATATTTTAGGATACTTTTAGTTCATTTAAACTGAGATAGTTATTCACATTTGCACTAGGTAAAGCACCTTCTACCAAGCCATCAATAATGCAGTGACAAATACATAAGTGCATGATTTCTGCAAAACCATAGGACATCGTGGGAACATAAAAATTTAGATGTCCAAGTTGACGTAAGGGGTTGTTAGGTTGAAAGGCTGAAAGTGTAATCACATGACAATTCATTTTTAGTGCTTGGTAAACACCAGCAAGAATATTTTGTGATTGTCCAGAACTACTAATTGCAAACAAAACATCTCCAGACTGAGCAAATGTAGAAATGGGTTTGCTAAAAACTTGTTCGTAGCCAAAGTCATTACTAATACAGGTCACCAAAGCACCATCGTTAAAGCAAATCGCGGGAATATTACCATTACGCCAGTAGTCAATAGCCTGATGACTAGCTACGGCTGCACTTCCTCCATTACCGATAAATATCACTTTTCGACACTGCTGATTTTGCTTTTCTACTAAAGCCGCAGCCATATCAATTCCTTCTGAATTAGCAAAAGATTTACCTTGATGATCTGTGACTTGAAATTTCTCACCCAGGGTAGATAGTTGCTGGAAGTAATCATTAGAAAATGGATGAAGTCGCTGCTGTACTTTATTCATAAACACTATCAAGTAATTAATGTCATTGTTTTATGTATACCTAAGCCTTGCTACAAAGCGGTCTTTTCTGACCCAGGTTGGGACGGTCTACCACTTCTTCTCACATATCTCTAAGATACAAGGTTGGGTTAAGCGACAGCGCAACCCAACGGATTTGTTGGGTTTCATTCTATTGCTTCGCAATGCTAACGCTCCACAACCCAACCTACGAATCAAGACTTTTTCTAATTTGGAAAAGGTATTGTTCATGTATACTATTTTTTCTATTTTTGAAATCTAAAGAAAATATAAAGAATATCTAAAGAATAAATTTTTATGACTTACTCAATTAATGCCAATTAACATTATTTTCAGAAAATCTTTAAAGAATATTAAGAAAGCAATAAAGTAGTAATATTTTTGTATGATCAACGAGTAAATTTTAAATAAGTAGGTTGGCGTTGAAAATTGTCGTTATAGCAAGGCAAAACGCAAGAGTAAAGAGGTTTTGGGCGATTTTACGTTTCTTTACACAGTTTGGTTTTATTGTCTTCACCTACTTAAATGTACAGTTTAAAATATTAATAACAATAATAAAGGTGGCAAAATTTTTATTTGTGACTGATTTAGATCAGACTTTAGTTGGTGATGATCTAGCTTTAAAGAAGTTAAATCAGTGGTTAAGTAAACAGCGCCGCATTGACGGTACAGTTATCTGTTACACCACAGGGCGATCTCTCCCGCTCTATCAACAACTGATCGCTCAAAAAGAACTCTTAGAACCTGATATACTCGTCCTGGCAACGGGTACAGAAATTTACTACCCAGGTAGTGAAACCCCCGATTCTGAGTGGACAAACAAAATCTCCCTGGGTTGGGATAGAGAACAAGTAATAGAAATAACCAGCCGATTTCCTTGCCTAGTCCCCCAATCTCCCTTAGAACAAACGGACTTTAAGGTTAGTTATTATACTAATACTAAAGGATTATCAGTAACACTTCCGCGATTAAAAGCTATTTGGCAAAATCATGGTTTAGCAGTACAAATGATCGACGCTTTTGGTGGTGCATTTTTAGATATATTGCCTGAGTCAGCTAATAAAGCTGCATCTGCTGTTTTTGTGCAACAACGTTTAGGTTTTACCAATGAACAAACTGTTATTTGCGGAGATTCAAGTAACGATCTGGCGATGTTTGAAAATATGCTTTGTCCTGCTATTATCGTTGGTAATGCCCAGCCAGAAATATTAGAGTGGCATGAAAATTCCCCACCGGGGAATCGCTATCTGGCAAAAAGTCACTTTGCAAATGGCATTTTAGAAGGATTAAAATATTTTGGATTTTACAGAGAATAATTGATATGAAAACCATTGTTTATCAATCCTATCGGGGAAACGAAACACCAAATTGGCTGGAAACTTGTATGCAAACAGTCAAAAATTGGGCAGAATTAAAAGGCTTTGACTACCGAAGAGAAGATAACTTTTTTAACTACGTTCCCGATTGGTATATAGATAAATCTCAAGGTAAAATTAACGTTATTGCTGATTTAGCTAGATTAGAAATAGCGAAAAAATTTTTAGAACAGGGATATGAGCAAACTATTTGGATGGATGCTGATGTGGTAGTATTTGATCCCGATAATTTAAACATTGAAACGACAGAAGAATATTTAGTTTGTCGTGAAGTTTGGTTGGATACAGAAGATGATAAAAACTTTGGAGAAGGAGAGATATTTTGTACTGAAAAAGTCACCAATTCATTAGTTTACTTTACGCAAAAGAATAGCTTTTTAGATTTTTACATATATGGGACTAAATCCCTGGTAAAAAATCAACAAGGGAGATTATCCAGATTAGCGGTTAGCACCAAATTTTTAAGCAAACTTCATGAAATTATCGAATTACCACTATTTATGAATATGGGGCTTTTTAGTCCTATTCTGATGCACGCCATAGTGGAAGATAAAAGGGAGATTATTCAACTGTATCAACAAACTTTAAAATCTCCTATTTATGCGGCTAATTTATGTCTATCCTTTAGAAATCAATCTCATAAAGGCATCATGGTGACGGATGAACTCTTTCAAGAAACCATTGATAAACTAATTCAAACTAAAGGAGGGATGATCAACTGAGACTTCTCTCCCTAACCATCTTTCGTTAAACTGGGAATCACAAAAATAATAATAATTAGCCATCAAAAACTATGATATTAAGGTGGGAATAATGACAGTATCTTTCCTGGAAAATTTTAAACAACAAACCGAGTTAGAATTTAATATACTCAAGTTCCGCATAGAAAATTTTAGCAAACAAAAATTCAAATGTCCTGTTTGTGGTTATTATGGACCTTTTCGAGATTTAGCAATGTCAACAGGTTCAACAGCAAAGCATGAAAGATGTATTAGGTGTCGCTCTTGGACAAGACACCGTTTACAGAAGCTAGTGTTAGACGAATTATTTAAAGACTATGATCCCTCAACCAAAAAGATCTTACATTTTGCACCAGAAAGATTTTTTCGGAAAACTTTCCAAATCTTATTTAAGGAGTATGTTAGTGCGGATTTAATGATGGAAGGTGTAGATGTTAAATGCGATATGACTAACTTACCTTTTGAAGATGCAACCTTTGATTTTGTTGCTGCTTGTCATGTTCTTGAACATATTACAGATGACTATAAAGCACTTTCAGAAATCAGAAGAGTCCTTAAACCAAATGGTATTGCGATTTTACCGGTTCCTATTTTGGGTAAAAAGACTATAGAATATCCAGAAGCTAATCCTAATGAATGGGATCATGTGAGATGTCCGGGAGAAGATTATTATGATCGCTATTTAGATTTCTTCTCTGTTGTTAAACAATATACTTCTCAAGATTTTTCTGATGTCAATCAAATCTTTATCTATGAAGATCGAACTATATGGCCTAATGAACCTTGTCCTCTGCGTCCACCAACTCCGGGAGAAAAGCATACTGATGCCATTCCGGTGTGTTATGTGTAACCATGATTCATAAATAAGTTGAGTAGGTACGAAAAAACCAAACTATGTGAAGAAAGATTAACGATACTTTAACCCTTTTTTCTCATAGCTCCTGCCTCATCCTAAAGATAAATATTCATGCCCATCTGACTTGAAAATTGGGGAAGGTGAAAGGGCTTATTTTCATTCCTCGTGGTGTACGCAGTTCATGATGGCTACTTAGGAGCTTTATTTTCACCGCAATTAAACCATAATCATCAAGTTACTTATGCAGATTCATACACCTGATTGGGTGAAACACGCAGTTTTTTATCAAATATTTCCTGATCGCTTTGCTAGGAGCGTTCCAGTAGATCAAAATTGGTTACTCAATCTGCCTTTAGAAGATTGGAATGCTCCTCCGACATTTCATGGCTATAAAGGAGGAAATCTGTGGGGAGTGATTGAAAATCTCGATTATTTACAATATTTGGGTATTAATGCAATTTACCTAAATCCTATCTTTACCTCAGCTAGTAATCATCGTTATCATACCCTTGATTATTATCAAGTTGATCCTTTATTGGGAGGAGAGGAGGCATTTACAAGTTTATTAAAAGCTGCTCATAATCGTAGTATTAAAATCGTTTTGGATGGAACTTTTAATCATGCTAGTAGGGGCTTTTATTTTTTCAATGATGTTATAGAAAATGGTCAAAATTCCCCTTGGTTAGATTGGTTTAAAATTCAAGGATGGCCTCTTTCACCTTATGATGAATCTCTGCCTGCTAATTATGATTCATGGAACGGAATTAGAGCTTTACCAGAGTTAAATACCAATAATCCAACAGTACGCGAATATATTATGCGTGTAGCTGAATATTGGATTGAATTAGGTGCAGATGGTTGGCGTTTAGATTCAGCAGATTACATTAAGACTCCTGGTTTTTGGCAAGAGTTTCGGGAAAGAATCAAAGCAATTAATCCTGAAGCCTATATTGTGGGAGAAATTCCTATGAATGCAACTGAGTGGTTAGATGGCACACAATTTGATGGCGTGTCAAGTTTACCCTTTCTTAATGCTACCACTGCCTTTATTGTCGGCGATCGCCAGGTAAAAGGTCATTTTGCTGAATATGCACCACCACCACCTGCGGATGCGGCTAAATATGGGGAGGAAATTAATCAATTACTGCAACTTTATCCTTGGGAAATTCAACTAACTCAACTTAATGGTATTAATAATCATGATACAGCTAGGTTAATTGATGTAGCTGGAGGCGATCGCCCCAGTTTATATTTATCAACATTACTATTATTGACTTTTCCCGGCGCACCTTGCATATATTACGGCGATGAAGTCGGTTTAAACGGTGGTTATGATCCAGAATGTCGTAAAGGATTTCCTGATAAAAAACAGTGGGATCAAGATATTCTTGAATATCATCGTCAATTAATTAAACTCCGTCTTTCTCATCCAGCATTAAGAATAGGTGAATATCATACCTTGTCCGCTCAAGGACAAGTTTATATTTTCGCTAGAAGGTTAGAAACAGAAATTTTATTAATTGCGGTAAATGCTGGTAATGAAATAGCAATGGCGAGTATTCAACCATCATGGCAAAATCAACTCAAACAAACATTATTTACATATCATTCCAGTCAAGAAAACTGGACTAAAGAAGCCGAATTTATTAACTTTAAACTTCCACCCCGTAGCGGATTAATTATTGGTTAATTAAGTCATGAAATATCAACAATCACTACTTTTAGCAACTGATTTAGACGGCACTTTTTTAGGTGGTTCTCAACAACAACAATCTGAATTTTATCAATATATTGAAAAACAACGCGATCGCCTACTTTTAGTATATGTCACCGGCAGAGAACTGGACTGGATCAGCAACTTATTAATAGAAAATCCTCATATTCCTAAACCTGACTATATCATTGGTGATGTGGGAACAACTATTGTACATGGTGAAACATTTGAGCCAATTTATCCTGTACAATATTGGATAATTAAACAATGGAATAATGCTAACGAAAAAATTAAAACCCTATTAGCAAATGAACCAGGATTAAAACTACAGGCAGTCAATCCTAAGTATCGTGTATCTTACTATTATGATTCTGAAAAATTGCAACCTAACACCATCCAAAAAGTAATCAATGCCGGATTTGATTGCATTATCTCATCTTATAATAATATCTATTTTTATTTTGATGTCATGCCCAAAGGAGTTTCTAAAGGACCAACTCTCTTGAAATTTTTGGAGGAAATAAAGTTTAATGCAGATGAAACCATAGCTTGTGGAGATACTCTCAATGATTTATCCCTATTTGAAACAGGATTAAAGGGAATTGCTGTGGGAAATTCTCATCCCAACTTAGTTGATAAAATTCAGACAATGGATAATGTTTACCATAGTCCTTATCCTGGTGTGATGGGTATTTGGGATGGTTTGAAATTTTACGGCAAGGATTAAATGTCAAATATATAGGACTCCTATTTGATTTTTGATGGCTTGCGTGGCGTAGCCATACAAAACTCGGTACACCTTAATATTCTGGAATCCTCTTGCCCTCCTACGCAGGAAAATTCAAGAATCAAACCGGATTCCTATATCAATACCTTAGCCATTTTATGCTTTGTTGGCTTAAACGACAGCGCAACCCATCTACGAATCAAGGCTTTTTTCAATGTGGACAAGGTATTGTTTGTACAATGCCTACCCTAGATATAATTTCAACAATCAAAAGGAACAAAAAAATGACTTTAACAACTCTTCGCTTTCCTATTGATTTGGATGTTTACAAGTCTTTGAAGTTAGACCCGACTAATTCAACTTTGACTAATGAACAAAGAGAAATTCTGAAAGCTAATATTCAACTTTGTCGAGATACTATTGTTTTTTTTACCGCTGTAGCAGCAGCCAAAGGTGTGGGCGGTCATACAGGAGGAGCTTATGATACAGTTCCCGAAGTGATGATTTTAGATGCTTTCTTTCGGGGAGTAGCAGATAAATTTGTGCCAATTTTCTTTGATGAAGCAGGACACCGCGTTGCTACACAATATTTAATGGCAACTTTACAGGGTGATCTTGATGCAGAAAATCTCCTGCATTATCGAGAAGCCTATTCATTACTACTTGCACATCCAGAACGAGGACGCACTCCTGGTGTAAAATTTAGTTCGGGAAGATTAGGACACCTCTGGGCTTATGTGAATGGAGTAGCGATCGCACATCCTCATCAAGTAGTATTCTGTTTGGGTTCAGATGGTTCACAGCAAGAAGGAAATAATGCCGAAGCCGCCCGTTTAGCTGTGGCTAAAAATCTCAATATCAAATTAATTATTGATGATAACAATTCCACCTGTAGCGGATATCCAACAGATTATCTCAAGGGTTATAACGTCGGTCAAACTTTAGCTGGACATGGATTAACTGTATTAACTGGAGCAGGGGAAGATTTAGATGATTTATATACTCGTCTCTGTCAAGCTGTCACTATTAATGGACCAGTAGCAGTAATTAATAAACGTCCTATGACTCCCGGTATTGTTGGAGTAGAAGGCACACCTTTAGGACATGATGCCCTATCACCAGAGTTAGCGATCGCCTATTTAGAAACTCGCGGACATACATCAGCCGTCAATTACCTCAAAAAAGTTATTCCCCTCACACATACCTACTCTTTTACGGGTTCTAGCAGCAAAACACGCCATATTTTTGATGCTACCGTTGTCTCTCTTCTCAGTCAAATGACACCCACAGAACGGCGAGAAAAGGTAATGTGTATTGACAGTGATTTAGGAGAATCCTGTGGTATCAATAAAATTAGTCAAGCCTATCCAGAGATTTTCTATCATGGCGGCATCATGGAAAGAGGAAACTTCTCTGCGGCGGCAGGATTTGGCATGGAAGCAGGAAAACAAGGCATTTTCAGCACTTATAGTGCCTTTTTGGAAATGTGTATTTCTGAAATTACAATGGCACGGCTTAATAAATCCAACGTTCTTTGTCAATTTTCCCATAGTGGGATAGATGAATTAGGAGATAACACCTGCCATTTTGGGTTAAATAATATGTTTGCCGATAACGGTTTAGAAGACGCTTATCAAACCCGTCTCTATTATCCCGCCGACGGACATCAAATGAAAGCTTGTGTGGAAACTGTATTTGATCAACCAGGGTTAAGATTTCTCTTTTCTAGCCGTTCCCCAGTACCCGATATTCTGGATACAAATAGTAAACCTTTATTTGCAGATGGTTATACATTTATTCCTGGAAAAGATGACGTAATACGAGAAGGAACAGCCGGCTATATCGTTAGCTTTGGAGAGGTACTTTACCGCGCCTTAGAAGTAGTAGAAATCCTGAAAAAACAGGGAATTAATGTCGGTTTAATCAATAAATCCACATTGAATCTAGTAGATGAAGAAATCATGGCAAAAATTGGTTCAACACCCTTTGTTTTAGTAGTTGAATCCTTAAATCGGCGTACAGGTTTAGGTATCCGTTTTGGTTCATGGTTACTAGAAAGAGGGTTTTCTCCCAAATATGCCTATATGGGAACTCATCAAGAAGGTTGTAGCGGAATTTGGGAACAACTCCCCCATCAAGGTATTGATACTATTGGCATCATGAACAAAGTTGAGGAAATGTTAAAATAAGAAAAAAATCCCCGAATTCTTCTGTGATCATCACCATAAATTATCAGATGATATCAGAAGTCGGGGATCTGAATCTAAAGGAGAATAATTACCAGTGATTAAAGTGGCTTTTCTTGATCGAGATGGAGTAATTAATATTGATCATCACTATGTTTTTAGATGTGAGCAGTTTGAATTTAATGATGGCATTTTTGCTACTTGTCGTCTACTACAAGATTTAGGTTATAAGCTAATTGTGATCACAAATCAATCAGGTATTGCTCGTGGTTACTATTCTGAACAAGATTTTTTAAGTCTTACTGTCTGGATGTATGAGCAATTTAATAACCAAGATATAACAATACTGGATGTGTTTTACTGCCCACATCATCCCCAATCAACTATATCTAATTACCGTCAAAACTGCCGATGTCGTAAACCGTTACCAGGAATGATTGAACAAGCTTGTCAGAAATATCCTATAGACTTGCAAAGCTCAATCCTAATTGGTGATAGAATATCGGATATGCAAGCTGCTAAAGCCGCAGGAATCGGTAAATTTTATTTACTCAGTCCAGAAATTTTTATTCCTAAAGAATTACAAGTTTCTGCTCGGTTGGATAACCTGGAAGCACTAAAGTTTTTTATTTAATGAATTTGAGAATATGTTTATTAAATATTCATTAAATTTTACTAAACTTTTACTAAAAAACCAGCAAATTATTTTGCTGTCCCATACAAAACAGAGAGATTTACAAGCAGATGAATAAAGTTGGGCGTTATGTTCAAGAATTGCTAATATTTAAACTCATATATCCTATTTTATTGAGATACATTGACGAAAATCTCATCACGATGACTGAGGAGATGGAGAAAGATAAAATGGAGAATAATATTCCTAAGTTAGAAGCGGAATATGAACAATTACCTATTCTCAAATTGATTTATTCAATTTTATTTAACTATCTACACAGCAATTTAATTACTAGAGTAGATTTACTCCAGCAATGTCAAGCAGAGAATAATCTTTATCAGTTAAAATATGATGAAATTATTCAAATTGAACCAGCTATAAGTTATCAAGAAATTCCCGCAGCATTTAGAGAAAAAGAAGGTAGCTTTGAATTTACTAATCCTTTTGCTGCGGTTGTCAAAAACGTTGAGTTATTGGGAATTTATGGGATTGGTTTTACTGAGGATAAAAATATTATTTTAGAAACAGTTTTAGATAGAGTAGATGTTTTAGAACACACTGCTATTTCTACAATGAAGGCTGGTTTCAATTCTCAATATATTGCCCCTATAGCTAATATAGAACATTTTGATTTAGCTTGTTCATTTGTTAATTATTGGAGTCATTTATATGCTCATTGGATATATGAAGCTTTAACTCGATTAGAAGCCATTGAATATTATTCTCAAAAAACAGGTAAAAAACCAGTCTTAATAATTGATAAAGATATTCCTAGTTGGAAAATTCGCTCTTTAGAATTGATGGGTTATGGTCTAGAAAATTATATCCAATGGAATGGATATAGAGCTAAAGTTAATGAATTAGTTATTTGCTCTAAAAGACGTGAAGGAGGACGTATTTCTATCAAAGCTTGTCATTGGGTAAGAGAACGTATTCTTAGTAACGTAGATAGTTATGCAAATCCAAATCTGGTTTTGAGTCCCAATATTTTTATTTCTCGTAAAAAAGCAAATGCTCGCCGCATTTTGAATGAAGAAGAAGTAAGCAATACTCTCGATAAAATGGATTTTGTACCTTATGTTATAGAAGATTTAGATTTTGCTGACCAAGTAAAATTGTTTGCTCAAGCTAAATTTATTATTGCTCCTCATGGTGGTGGAGTAACAAATATTATTTTCTCCCAAAATTTAAATTTAATTGAACTTTTTGGTCAGAAAATTAGCCATTTCTATTATACAGTTGCTAAAGGATTAGGATTCGATTATGCTTGTATGTTTTGTGAGGTAAAGAATGAAGATATCATTGTCAATTGTGAAGAATTAAGTAGAATGGTTGATAAAATGACAAAAAATAGAATTTGATAATGTAAATTAGATGATCATAAAGCTTGATGAAAATTTAAATTTTGACTAACAGATTATTAATTTTGTATGAACAGTAAATTAAATTCTCCTAAACATTGCTTAGTCACTGGTGCTGCTGGTTTTATTGGTAGCCACTTGTGTGATCTCCTCCTCAAATCAGGTCATAGTGTCGTTGGTTTAGATAATCTGGTGACAGGAAGAACAGCTAATTTAAAAGTGGCTCAAACCTATTCCACATTTACATTTATTGAGCAAGATGTTGCTGATATTTCCCCATCCATATTAACAGATATTGACTGGGTATTTCATTTAGCAGGATTAGCTGATTTAGTTCCCTCAATCCAAAATCCAGGAGCATATTATCATGCCAATTTACATAGTACATTCGTCCTTTTAGAAGCTTGTCGTACTGCTAAAATCCAAAAATTTATCTACACAGCTTCTTCCACTTGCTATGGTATTCCTAATCAATATCCCACATCAGAAACCTATCCTTGTCATCCTAAACATCCATACGGCTTAACAAAATATTTAGGTGAACAATTAGTCATGCACTGGGCGCAAGTTTATCAACTTCCAGCCCTTTCTTTACGATTGTTTAATGTGTATGGACCAAGATCCAGAACCACAGGAGCTTATGGTGCAGTATTTGGCGTATTTTTAGCTCAAAAACTAGCGAAAACCCCTTTTACTGTTGTTGGAGATGGAATGCAAACGAGAGATTTTACCTTCGTTAGTGATGTAGTAGCAGCCTTTATCAAAGCTGCTGAATCGGATATTACCGGGGAAATTATTAATATTGGTTCTGGTAAATCTGAAAGCGTTTTAACACTGGTGAAATTATTAGCAGGAGAAATTACTCACATTCCCAAACGCCCAGGAGAACCGGATTGTACTTGGGCTGATATTACTAAAGCTACGACTCTTTTAAAATGGCAACCTCAAGTACCTTTAAGTCAAGGTGTAAGTGAAATGTTAGCCAATATTGAACTTTGGCGAGATGCTCCAGTTTGGACACCAGAAACAATTCAGCAAGAGACAAAATCGTGGTTTGAGCATTTAGGAAAGGAATAAAAATGACCAACTCATCTATAAGACTTGACCAACAATCAATCAAGGTACAAACTACTGGTAAATCTCTATGTCAAATTACGCCCCAAGTCCAAGCAGTCATTACAGAATCAGGAATTACAGCAGGAATTTGTAACCTTTTTATCCGTCATACTTCCGCCAGTTTATTGATTCAAGAAGAAGATGCCAAACCCGACGTGGAAACCTTTTTTGCGAAGTTAGTTCCCGAAAATGGTCAATATCTTTTAGCCGGACAAGGTTTAGATGATATGCCGGCACATATTCGCTCTGCCCTTACCCATACCTCTGAACAAGTTCCGATTGCTCAAGGTCTTTTGCAGCTAGGACGTTTACAAGATATTTATATCTGGGAACATCGTCAGTCTGGTTACATCCGTGAAGTCGTTATCAATATATTGGGATATTAAAAATGTCACAACTATTAACCATTAATCAAATACCCTTCGTTAATCTTAAAAGTCAACACGCTGCCATAAAGTCTGAGTTACTAGCAGCAATGGGTGAAGTCCTTGATGATGGCAACTTTATTTTAGGCGAGCAAGTTGCAGAGTTTGAGCGTCAGTTTGCTCAATTGTGTGGCGTTCGTTATGCAGTTGGTGTTAATTCTGGGACAGATGCCTTAATTTTTGCACTCAAAGCACTTGGTATTCGTTCTGGTGATGAAGTTATTACTGTCCCTAATTCTTTCGTGGCTTCAGCTACCTGTATTCGCATACTTGGTGCTAAACCTGTATTCGTTGATGTGGGCGATGATTACAATATTGATCCAACTAAAATCGCCGCAGCTATTACTCCCAAAACAAAGGCAATTATCCCTGTACATCTGACGGGAAGACCTTGTAACATGAAACCAATTTTAGATATTGCCCAGGAAAATGGAATAGCTGTAGTGGAGGATGCCGCCCAATCTGTACTGGCTGAGTATCAAGGTCAACGAGTAGGTTCTTTGGGAATAGTGGGTTGTTTCAGTTTACACCCCCTGAAAAACTTAAATGCTTGTGGAGATGGAGGAGTAATAGTAACGGATGATTCCGAACTGTATGACCAGTTAAAAATTATGCGGAATATTGGTTTACGAACTCGTGATGACTGTGTGATGTGGTCTCATAATTCTCGCTTAGATACTCTACAGGCAGCTATTCTGTTAGTTAAATTGCGTTACCTCCAGGAATGGACACAGCAACGTCAAGAAAATGCTCACTATTACCAAAGTCAACTTGCGGGTATTCCCCAAATCATAATGCCATGGGAACGAGAGTGGGAAAAATGCGTTTACCACACCTTTGTGATTCAAGCTGAACGGCGTGATCAATTGCGTCAATTTTTGAGCGATCGCGGTATCGGTACAGCAATTCATTATCCAGTGCCAATTCATCTATCTACAGCAGGTAAAGAATTAAGCTATCCAGCAGGGAGTTTTCCTGTCGCAGAAATGCAAGCAAGCCGCATCCTGAGTTTACCTATTTATCCAGGACTAACCGTTCAGGAACTTGAGCAAGTTTGTGAAAACATTAAGTTATTCTATCAATAAATAAGCCTCAAATTTTCTTCACTTTTGACTTGCTGTTGTGCATTTTGAATGCACGACAGCTTACCCTCTAAGCTATACACATCATTTCTAAAATCCAAAATCAAAAATATGCTAAAGTCTAACATTAATTCACTAAATATTGGCTGTGCTGCTTGGGGCTGGAGAGAAGTGGAAATACCTGAATATTTCCACTGGATAGCTAACCAAGGCATTCGTTCAGTAGAAGTGAATGCTCATCCCCAAGCACCCAAACATCTTTTACATGATGGTGATGATCAAGCAGTATCTAAAATTGCTGATTGGGCTAAAGAAGCAGGAGTAGATATTATTTGTATAGCAGGAAGAAATAATTTTACACTCTCAGATGCAAATGAGTTAGAAACAGAAATTAAAAGAGTAGAGCGTTTTGTTGATAGTGCTGAAAAATTAGGGGCAAAATTTGTCAGATTATTGTCTGGTGATCACAGAAATGATTATATTCTCCCAGATGTTTTTCCTCTGTTGCATTATGCTTTTAATAAAATCGGTGATTACGCCGAAGAACGAGGAATTCAAATAACGATTGAAAATCATGGTGGACCAACTGCAACCGGACAAAGAGTGGCCAGAATGATGAAAGGTATTAAAAGTCCTGCTGTTGGTATTAACTATGATCCCGCTAATTTTTTGAATCAGGGAACTGATCCTTTGATGGCACTCCGCTATATTCTTCCTTGGGTAAATTATAGTCATTGGAAAGATGTGCAATGGGTTAATGGTAGTCCTCAATTCTGTGCTTTTGGAGAGGGAGAAATTGTCTGGGAACCGATTATTAAAGAACTATTAAATGCAGGTTATCAGGGATATTGGGTGGTTGAATATGAAGAAACATCAGATGTTGAGCAGGGAACGAAAGAGAGTTTAAATAACTTGTCTCAAGTATTACAAAAATTTGCCGTTGTCTAAGTTTATTTCATTATTTTCATCAGGGGTTAGCAATTAAATGTCATTTTCTTTAGATGGTCATGTGGCCTTAGTTACAGGAAGTTCCGCTGGTTTAGGGAAAGCGATCGCTCTCAAATTGGGACAAGCAGGTGCTAAGGTAGCAATCAATTACAGCAATAACGAATCACGGGCTAAACAGGCTTTAGCTGAACTTGAACAACAAGGTTGCCAAGCTATTTTGGTTCGTGGGGATGTTACCCAAGAAGAAGATGTAGCAGCAATTTATGAAGCGATCGCCTCTCAACTGGGTGCAGTAGATATTTTGGTGTTAAATGCCACAGGAAACCAACCCCAGATCCCCTTTGAGGAATACACCTGGCAAGATTTCCAAACCATGCTGGATTTTTTTATCAAAAGTCCCTACTTATTAACTCGTATTTGTTTACCCTCCATGAAACAAAAACAATGGGGACGAATTATTAATATTAGTAGTGACGTTTGTTTCCGCTCAGTTAATAACTTCAGTGCTTACGTTACTGCCAAAAATGGACAACTGGGATTTACACGCAGCATGGCCACCGAATTAGCGCCTTTTGGTATTACAGTTAATGCAGTTGCTCCCGGTTGGATACCCGTAGAACGCCATGAAAACGTTCCTCAAGAAAAAAAAGACGCTTACCAAGTCAGAATTCCCATGCAGCAATGGGGTACTCCACAGGATATTACTGAAGCAGTGCTTTATTTCGCCAGTCATGAGTCCAGATTTGTTACAGGGCAATATTTATGTATTAACGGTGGCTTTACTCTTATGTAAATATGGTTAAGACTGATTGAGTTATAAACAATTCAGCTTTTTCAGGATTACACAAAAAATACCAAAAATATGGCGTTTCATAATTGCGGAATGTGGGATGTAATATATCAAACATTCTGACTCATGACTCTTGATTATTTAATAAGTGTTTTTAATACAGATAATATTCCTTTAGCATATTCATTTTCTGCTATTTGAAAATGTAATTTCCTAGCTTCGCTGGTTGCATTTCCAACTAAATAACCATGTCTAACAGTTTGCAGCATTTCAATATCATTACCACTTTCACCAAAGGCTATGGAGTTTTGATAGCTTACATTTGTCTGCTGTAAAATAAAATTAACTATATGTTTTTTACCTGTCCCTGATGGGATAAAATCAACATCATAGCAATTGTTTGGATCTCCAGATAAAGGATTTGCTTGACTAATATTTACTTGAATACCAGCTTTTTTCACTAACTCTTTTATCTTCAAAATTGCCTGATTATCAATTAGATCATTTTGTTGATGGTAATAGTAATTTTTTAAAAAAGGACAATCTGCTATTTGAGGTTGTGGTGTCAAATGTATATTATCTAATTTTAGAAAACTAACTAAGTTATTAACTAAATTCTCAGAGAATCCAGTTTTCATAAGATTGTTTTCCCATATTTTATCTTTTTCAGCGTATTGGTTTTGATTGAAGTAGATTAGTTCAGTCCCTAAACTACTAGCAATAAAATGAGGTAATAATGTCAAACCACATTTATTTATTTTATCAAAAACTGAAGTTAAACTACTACCAGTAACCCAACCAAAAAAGATTTGTTTCTGATATGTTTCATTTAATAAATACTCCTCAAGTTCTTTGAGATCATTTTTATAATCCTCTCTATTTTGATGAGCAAGATAAGTTTCATCAAAATCTGTAAAAACAACGTATTTTGGTTCTGGGACAGAAGGTAACAGTTTTATATTATGTTTGCAATATTTCATATAATGCTTATATAGGACTCATATTTGATTTTTGAAAAACACCCGGTACACCTGAATCGCCTAGAATCCTTTTACCTCATGCCTTTTGCATCTTACCTACCTACGCAAATAATTTCAGGACTCAAATATTATTCCTATACATATTATTTTATTTTTTGTGAGATTCGGGCGAAAAGACTTTATATTTTACATCCTATTATAGCCCACATTCACTATAAACTTTCCTTTAGTCGTCTTGAGACGACTTTTGCTATTAGACATGGCTTCGCCACGCAAGCTATCAGAATTCATTGGGAGGCGGGTTAAATAAGAATGAAATAGTCCTGGGCAAACATGGGTTCTTGCGGCTAAACTCTTCTTTTCTTGATGCCCACATTTTGGACAAGTTTGAGATGGTTTTACCTGTTTCTGACCCATTTAGTTCTGTTGCTCAAAGTAAGAAACAGATTTACCAAACTTTTTAGATGAAGTAATGCGGTTGGATACAGCAGCGTTGTCCAAATCTTTGTGAAGTTGGCGGTGGTAGGACAACATTTCACTGACTTGTTTATTTGGATATAGTCGGAAAGTTGCTCTCCGTAATGCCATCATCAATCACCCCCTTGGTTTATCTATAGTATACTGCTATTATCTAATTCCATCACTGATATTCTCAATACAGACAAATGGTTGCTGAATCTGCTGACTTTGTCGAGAAATACATTGATAATTTGGCATAAATAAAATATAGTTGTCAAAAACTCAACTGTCCAAATAATTTCTTTCAACGTGTTGAAAATTAATTATCCAGACGTTTCGTTTTTGACTTGCTTACATCCCCACGATATCAGTACATTGAGGGTGGGGATGTAAGCAAAACAGTTAAAACTAACATTGTCATTATCTCAAAGTCAGAAAAAAGCATAAGCCTATGGTTAAAGCGCAAATGGCGATATCTACGCTCGTCGCAGCCATCGCCAAATTTATCTGGACAGATGATTTCTTATTTCCTGCGTCTATGTGGCTTGTGAGTCGCATATTTATTGGGACTGCTATGTTATTGATTGCCCCCAATTTACCAGCATTACAAGATGGGATTACGCCTCATTTTGGCTGGGGAATTTTTGATGCTTGGGATAGTGTCCATTATCGAGCAATTTCCACTGAAGGTTACGAATTTGTTGATGATGGCAAGCAACATAATTTGGCATTTTTCCCCCTATTTCCTGTCAGCATTTTTATCTTCATGAAATTTGGGTTTCCTTTTGAATTAGCTGGATTAATTATCAATAATTTAGCATTTCTAGGAACACTTTATTTTTTATATTCTTGGGTGAAAAAACAATGTGGTATCAGCGCAGCCCATTGGACAATTTCTGTCATGGCTTACTGTCCTATGTCTCTATTTACGGGGGTAATTTATACAGAAGGATTGTATTTGTTATTGAGTACAATGGCTTTACGTGCCTTTGATCAAAAACAATATGTTTGGACAGCAATTTGTGGGGCAATGGCCACAGCAACACGTCCCACAGGTATGGCATTAATTCCCGCATTTTTAATTACTGCTTGGAAACAAAATAAACCATTAACTGCCTATATTGCAGGTTTATTATCTGCCACAGGGTTGTTAATATTTAGTGTCTATTGTAAATTGAATTTTAATGATTTTTTAGCCTTTATTGCTGCACAAAAAGGATGGCGGCCTTCCTTAGGTTTTGATTGGGAAGGCTGGTTAAATATGTTTATGCAAATTCCCTTTGGCAACAATTGGTATTTTGGTTGGGTTGAGAATGATGAAGGCGGGATTAAAGACTTTTGGTATCCGCTATTTTTTGGTTTAATTGTAATTAGTTCTTCTTGTTTATTCTATTGGCGAAAATATTTTAATCCATTGATATTCTATGCTGGTTATGCGATAATCATATTATCATTAATAATTGCCGATCAGGGATTAATAAATAATTTACTGAATGTATCTATGATATTAGGTAGTACCTACCTTTTATGGTATTTCCGTCAGCAACTAACTCCAGTTATGGTAGTTTATGGTTTTTGTGGTATTGGTTTACTTTTAGCCTCTGGTGGCACAATTTCTTTAAGTCGTCTTGCTTATGGAATCGTTCCTCTGAGTGCAGCTATTGGTATCTGCTTATCTCGTTATCCGCGTCAAGCTTATTTAGTTATGGGTTTGTTTATCACCTTACTTGGTAAATTGGCAATAGGTTTTGCTCAAGAAATTTGGGTAGGATAGGAGGAGATATTTAAAGTGGAGAATATCAAGATGTAGAATTTTCGACTGCGGATTTTATATGAGGAAATATGATTTGTCCGTCAATGTATTCGCTTTTGTAGTCAGCAGTTGCTTCTAATTCCAGATATTCTTCTGGGGTGTAATATTGCTTTGCTATTAATTGCATGTTTTTGAGCAGAAAGCGATGTCTGTTAGTTTAACATATCAGTAATAATTATTGATTAAGTTTTTATCTATTAAGTTTCTAATACTTTTCATCTGTTGCATCAGAGATTCAACCAAAGTATGGTAAGTTTTAATACGTCAATAATAGTCCAACTTGTAAATAATCAATAATGGTACGGCATTTACTATTTCTCTTAAAATACAATTTACAAAGATAAAAGTATCATAATTAATAATCATGAATAATTCACACAAAACATTATTGAATTCAATAAAAGATAAGTTTAATCATATATTAGACTCTTGCCAATTACCAATTCCCAGATATTTGTTAATTGGTATTATATTCGCAGTGACAATCAGATTAGTTTGTGTTCCCAATAAATCAGTAGATTATAAATATTTTTTAGATCCTTGGTATGATTTTATTGCATCTCATGGCGGATTTATTGCATTAAAATATGGTTTTGCTGATTATACACCTTCCTATCTTTACTGGCTTTTGATTGCTTCTACCCTGCTTTCTGGATTACCGAAAATTCTAGCAATCAAACTTTTTGCCATGACTGTTGACTTTATTTGTGCATTTTTAACTTATAAAATTGTCAAGCTGAAATATCCTGTGGGTAGAATGGCAAATTGGGCATTTTTAGCTGTTATATTAAGTCCCACTGTAATTTATAATAGTTCGCTTTGGGGACAATGTGACGTTATCTATACCACAGGATTAATTGCCTGTATTTACTTTTTATCTATTCACAAACAAATTCCCGCATTAATTAGTTTTGGTGTAGCACTTTCGTTTAAATTACAAGCGATGTTTTTAGCACCTTTATTATTAATCTTATTGATTAAAAAAAGAATATTTTGGTTTTATTTACCAATAATTCCTTTAGTATATATAGGGGCAATGTTGCCAGCTTGGATTGCTGGTAGACCAATCAAAGAATTGCTTTTAGTATATTTTGAACAATCTCATAAATATAAAGAACTAGCTAAAAATGTCCCTAATTTTTATCAATGGATTCCTAACGATTATTATAATATTGTTGTGCCAATAGGTTTACTGTTAACTGTAACTGCGATATTTTTGTTAGCATATCTTGTTTATAGAAGTAAATTAGAAATTACTCAGGACAGATTGATATATTTAGCGACAATATCAGTATTTCTCATGCCGTATTTATTACCCAAAATGCACGAAAGATATTTTTATCCTACAGATATTTTATCTACTATCTTTGCTTTTTACTTTCCCCAATATCGTTGGGTAGCAATATCAGTGCAACTGGCATCATTTGTTAGTTATTTGGGAACTCCTATATATATCCAATTATCTTCTATTCCTTTAGGTTTTACACTTTGGTTTGTTGTGCGAAATTGTGATATGATTTACACCAAATCAAAAACAGATTTTTCCTTAAATATCAATAAATAACAAATTCTAGTGTGGAAAAATTACTAGCTAAAAACGGACTTGCTACTATCAGTTGGATGATTGCGATAAGTGCTTTCATTTTATTTGCTTGTAGCAGTTTAAGACACTTCTTATTTCAATCAAATGCCCTTGATTTAGCAGTATTTGACCAATGGGTATATTTAGCAAGTCAAGAACTACCGCCAATTTCATCATTTTTTGGATTTCATCTGATTGGAGATCATGCAGCTTTCATCTTGTATCCAATCGCTTTACTATACAAAATTTATCCCGATGTCCACTGGCTATTTGCAGTACAAGCCATAGCCTTAGCATTGGGATGTTTACCTGTATATGCCTTGGGTTTACAAATAGGTTTATCAGTTAAGTATGCGCGAGCAATTGCCATTTCATACTTACTCTATCCTTGCTTATTTAATAGCAATTTTTTTACTGACTTCCGACCTGAAGCGATCGCAATTCCAGCAATATTATGGGCAATATGGGCAGGAATTGGTGGTAAAACTTGGCAGTTGATAGTAGCTATTCTGCTAGTTTTAATTTGCAAAGATAGTTTAAGTTTAACTGTAGTTGCTTTTGGGGTGTGGTTATGCTTTACCCAGAATCAGCGTAATTATGGAATCGGTTGTATTGCAGCAGGTGCAGTTTGGTATTTAGCAACAGTTGGTTATCTTGTTCCCATGCTGCGAGGTGGTCAAGCTGGTGGGGTTGTATTTTATGCTTCTATGGGTGATTCCCCTAAAGAAATTATATCGAATATCATTACTAATCCTGGCTTGATTTTAGGAAAATTCTTTTTACCTGAGACAATATTTTATTATTTATTCCTTGTACTTCCAGTCATCATTGGATTGCATTGGAGAGCAGCAATGACAATAATTCCTGCTTTACCAATGTTTTTGCTCAATATCATTTCTGATTATTCAGCACAACGAGACTTAGTTCACCATTATTCTTTAACAATTTTCCCATTTATTATTGTTTGGTTATTACGTTCAATATGGCAGTACCAGAAAGATAAAAAAAGACCTTGGCTAAAGCCAAAATTTTTAATTATTTGGGCTATTATTTCATTTTTGGTACTAGCCAAATATGAATTTTTCATCAACCGATATCTATCTAGTCTTTCCAATCTTAACTCTCTGCATACAGCAGTTAGTTTTGTTAAAACTCAAGGAAGTGTTTTAACAACATCTAGAATTGCTCCTCATTTAAGTCAACGCCAAATTATTAAGCTAATTAGTCCAGATTGGAAACCTGATAATACAAGTGGTGAAAAATTTGATTATGTACTACTTGATTTACGAACTAAAAATAATAATAATAAACTTGACTTTAATCCAGAATTAGGAAATCAACTTAAAAGCAACCCAGAATTTAAATTGACATATCAACAAGATGATGTTTATTTATTTACAAAAAATTAACGATATAAGACAGCAAAGTTTTAATTGAAACATCAAAATGATCAGGATTATCTATTATTGATGCGTAGGGGTTTAGCAATGCTAAACCCCTACAAATTATCATTTTAAAAAAACGAAATTAATGTAAATCCTTTAGCTTCTCCTATCATTTTACTCTGTTTTAAATTCATTTTCTGCAAATTCTCATTATCCACCAACAAATAAGATTTATGAACAAACTTATCCTGTAAATCGGCAATAGATGCAGGAATAATTTTACAATCACTATAAAAGTCTAAACTAGGACGACTATCAGGAAAAGAAGTATAAATCTGTGTTCCTGGTGGCACATTATCCTTAATTAATGTTGCCACTGGGACAACAGGAAATTTTTCATTTAACTCCCAAATCCATGATTGAGAACTCATCAATAGTGCTAAAACTAAATACATTCCCGTCAATAAAACAGAAATAAATTGCCGATTATGCTGATTAATTAACCATGATGTTATTACCATAGTTATTGCTAAAATAATACTCATAATAATTAACAATGGCTGTTTATCAAACATAATGAAATAAACACAACCCGCTAAACCAACAATAATTAAAAATCCGAAAAATCCCGTCAAAAACTTACTTCTAAACTTCCCACCTTGCCAAATATAACTTAAATTAGCCCCAATTGCTAAAGCTAAAAATGGATATACGGGCATAATATACCAGGGTAATTTTGTTCCCATTAAAGAAACTATGGCAAAATAAACAATTGTGCCAATCAGAGTTAAACAACCCCAAGCAGTATCACGGTTTTTCCAACTTAAATATAAACCTCCTGGCAAAAACAATAACCAGGGAAAACCATATTTTATGACTTCAAGTAAATAATACCAAACCGGACCAGTATTCCCTTCCACAGCTTTTCCCAGTCTATCAAAAGCTTGAGATTGAAAATGCACTTCTAAGAAAATATTGCCATAATGTTGCCATTGGGCAAAATACCAAGCAATAGCAGGGAAATTCCCTAACAGCATTCCTATCCATAGAAATGGATTTTTTAATATAGCTAATTGTTTATTAGCAAGAATAAATAAACCTGCTATTCCTGCCAAAACTACCACTAACATTCCCTTTGTGAGAGTAATTAAACCCAAACAAAACCCGATACCAAGAGCATATTTTTTATCATGACGCGCTTTGAGAACACAAAATAACAATAATAAGAAAAAGGAAATAGTCATCCCATCTAACATTGCCAATCTACCATGACGAACCACAGGCAATAATGTTAAATAAACCAAAGCTGAAAATAAAGCTGGTAAATTTTCTCTAAAAGCTAAACGTCCAATTAAGTAAAGTAAAGGAACTCCTAAAGCTGTTAAAAATGCTCCCGGAAATCTGGTCGTAAACTCCTGCACTCCTCCTATGTGATAGCAAATAGCAATTAACCATTGCATTAAAGGTGGTTTTAATAAAAAAGGATCTCCTTGTATAGTAGGATAAAGCCAGTTACCCGTGCGGTAAATTTCTCTAGCGACTATAGCATAAGTGCCTTCATCCCAATCTCGTAAAGGTAAATTACCCAAACCTATCAACCATAAAATTAAAGATGCCAAAAGTAAGCCGAAAAAGTATTCTTTTTGTGAGAATGAACGCATTATTATTAAATGTTAAATAAACTTAATTATTAATTATGATGATGAATCAGCCTATCTACTCCCTAGTTATCCCCATTTATAACGAAGAAGAAAATATCACTGAGATGTATCGTAGGTTACATCATGTCATGGAGCAGTTAGACGGTGATGTAGAACTAATTTTAATTGATGATGGTAGCCGCGATCGCTCTTTAAAGATGATGCGCGAATTACATCATCGTGATAATCGAGTCCATTACCTCAGTCTAGCCCGAAATTTTGGGCATCAAATCGCCGTTACCGCTGGTTTGAACTTTGTCCAAGGCAAATGTATCATTGTTATGGATGCCGATCTCCAAGATCCACCAGAACTAATTTTAACAATGATCGAAAAATGGCATCAAGAATACCAAGTAGTATATGCTCAAAGAATATCTCGTCAACAAGAAAGCCGACTAAAACGCTTGACAGCATATCTTTTTTATCGCATTCTTCGACGCTTGGCTAAAGTTGATATTCCTGTGGATACAGGAGATTTTTGCTTAATGGATAGACAAGTAGTAGATATATTGAATTCTATGCCTGAACGCAATCGCTACATTCGCGGTTTACGTGCTTGGGTAGGTTTTCGACAGACCTCTGTACTTTTTGAAAGAAACCCTCGCTTTGCAGGAGATGTAAAATATACCTTTGGTAAATCTTTATCTTTAGCAATTGATGGTATTATCTCTTTTTCCACAGTTCCTTTACGACTAGCAACCTACTTAGGGATTATCTCCGCTGCGATCGCTATGATTATGATAATATTAGTGCTTTATTGGCGAATCTTTGCCCCAGTATCTCACTTAATTGGTTACACATTAATTACAATTTCCATGTTTTTCTTAGGTTCAGTTCAATTAATTTGTATTGGGATTTTAGGTGAATACATTGGCCGAATATACGAAGAAGTAAAAGGTCGTCCTCTTTATACATTAAAGGAAACTGGAGGGTTTACAAAAACCTGAAATATAAAAATCTGGTTTGATTTTGAGGTAAAGGTATGGCACCAAAGCATAATATTCAATCAATAAAGTTAAGGTAATATTCAGTGTCAATACCAGAATTTATTTTACTGTTAATCTCCGTCCTCATCAGTGTAGCAGGACAATTTTCTTTAAAAATGGGAGCAATCAAATTAGGTAAAGTGCATGGAGGGAATATTATTAGTCTCATTCTCAACATGATCACCATCCCGGAACTTTTATTAGGATTAACCTGTTATGGTATTGGTGCAGTAGCCTATATCTTACTACTAACCAGAGTCAATCTGAGTGTTGCTGCACCAGCCGTATCAGTTGGTTATATATTTTCTGTATTCCTGGGGTACTTTATTTTAAAAGAACCTATTTCTCTAACCCGTGTTTTTGGATTAGGTTTGATTGTCACTGGGGTGATATTAGTAGTTTGGAAAAAATAAACTCAAGACAAAATAAACTAACATTGAAAAGTCATCAATCGGTGATAGAATATATCTGTTCAAGGCTAGAATAGTAGCTAACGTAACTACCAAATATCATTCACAAGTGAGAAACTATATTCAGTTAATTATCATCTAACTACTCATGACATTGAGGAAAAAATAACTTTTTCTTTAATAGTAAATCATGCGTCCAAGCAACACAATATACGTGAATACCTAAATACATCCTCAATTTTTAGAAAAATGTGTTATAACCTACCGTCAGAGCCATCACTACCATCATTGGTTGCTCACCCCTTGAAGGAGTTACACTGTGGAAAATAATAAGTCATTTTTGGGAACGCAGGGAATATTAATTGGATTAATTGGACTAACTGGTACTTTAAGCATTGCTTTGATGATTCTATTCAAAGCGAAAATCTCTGATGCTCAAAACCAAAACGTCATTGTTAAAAATAAAGATATTGCTGCTAATGTCAAAACTCAGCAGCGGTTAGAGGAATTTAAAACAGAAATGCTCACCAGTTGGCAACAAGAAGCACAAGCCAAAGGGTTTGCTACTGATGTACCACCTAAATTTCAAGGGATTGTAATTAGCGAAGCTAAACTTCCTCCAGAAAAAAAAGTTATTGCCTTAACGTTTGATGATGGTCCTTGGCCTAGTAGTACCGCAAAAGTATTAGATATTCTCAAAAAAAATAATATCAAAGGTACATTTTTCGTTGTTGGCCAAAATGTCAAGAATTATCCCGATTTAACAAAGCGGGTAGTTACAGATGGTCATATTATTGCTAACCATACTTGGCATCATTGGTATCATCACATGAATGCACAGACAGCAGCTTACGAAGTTGCTAATACAACAGACATAATTTATAAGACTACTGGTATAAAAACCAGTCTGTTTCGTCCACCAGGAGGAAACATGAGGAATGGAGTAGCGGCTTATGCTAAAAGCAATAAATATGCTGTTATTATGTGGTCGTCTGATTCTATGGACTATTCACGTCCGGGTGTGCCAAGACTAATTAATAACATATTTAGGGAAGCTAAACCAGGGGGTATTGTGTTAATGCACGATGGTGGTGGCGATCGCTCTCACACTGTCAAAGCCTTACCAGAAATCATTAGCAAGTTCCGTAAACAGGGTTATGAATTTGTCACTGTTCCCGAACTGTTAGAAATGCAAGATCAATATCCACACTTAGTTGCCCAAAAATCCCAGAAATCTCAGAAACCTTAAAGAAAAATGTCTGATAGCGTAGCGTGGTGCAAGCTATATCAGGATAACCACCGATTAAAGAATAAACAGAATGAATACAAACAAAGTATTTAATTAAATCCTGTAAATCCTTAAATCCTGTAAATCCTGATTCAGACAAAAAAGAATTAAAGAATAAACAGAATGAATACAAACAAAGTATTTCATTAAATCCTGTAAATCCTTAAATCCTGTAAATCCTGATTCAGACAAAAAAGAATTAAAGAATAAACAGAATGAATACAAACAAAGTATTTCATTAAATCCTGTAAATCCTTAAATCCTGCAAATCCTGATTCAGACAAAAAAGAATTAAAGAATAAACAGGATAAATACAAACAAAGTATTTCATTAAATCCTGTAAATCCTGATTCTGATAAATTACACAGAACTTAACTGTTTTTCCTCAGTTTTTGCCTCGGGACTATCAGCTTCAGAAGGTGGTACTAATTGCCAGAACTTAGGTAAATATTCTGCCCAATTGGCGATAATTTCCTGGGCTTTAGGTGAACCAGTGCGACGCTCGTGAGTTTTAATGAGATCATACAATTGTTGTCTGCCCACATCACTTACAACTCGTTGCACCTTGACAATGGCATGATTAACTAAATCAGGGAAATTACCAGTTTCATCCAAGAAATAAGCTAATCCGCCAGTCATTCCTGCACCCACGTTGCGGCCAACCTTACCCAGAATAACAATCACACCACCAGTCATATACTCGCAGCAATGATCACCAGCCCCTTCAATCACGGCTGTACCTTTAGAGTTCCGCACCGCAAACCGTTCTCCAGCTAAACCATTGGCAAATAACGCCCCACCTGTCGCCCCATAAAGGCAGGTATTCCCCACAATCACGTTTTCTGCTGGGTCATAAGTGGCATTTGCTGGGGGCTGAATAATAATTTCCCCACCGTTCATTCCCTTCCCTACATAGTCGTTAGCTTCCCCTACCAGGTTGAGAATCACACCATCGAGGTTAAATGCGCCGAAGCTTTGCCCCACACTTCCTTGGAAATTCAGGTTTATTTGCCCTGTAAAGCCGTTGTCACCATGTCGAGATGCGATCGCTCCAGTCAACCTTGTACCGACGGTTCTATCGGTATTGACGACGGTAACGGTTTTACTAACTGTGCCATTTCTCTTAATTGCCGTTTGAATATCTGCATCTGCTAGTAACTGATCATCCAACACTGGTCCATTACTGTGAACTTCTTCATGTACTAACCAACTACGATTAGTTTTTGTGTCTGGTAGTTTAGTTAAACAATCCAAATTCAAAGCTTGGGTTTTATTCAGTTTGACTTCAGAACGCACCGTTAATAAATCAGCGCGGCCAATTACTTCTGATAAAGAACGATATCCCAATTTAGCCAACAGACTCCGCACTTCTTCCGCAATGAAGTAGAAGAAGTTGACAACGTGTTCAGGAATGCCGGTAAACCGTTTCCGCATTTCTTCCTTCTGAGAAGCTATCCCCACAGGACAATTATTAGTGTGGCAAATCCGCGCCATAATGCAGCCTTCCGCAATCATGGCTATCGAACCAAACCCAAACTCCTCCGCCCCCATTAACGCCCCAATCAGGACATCCCAGCCGCTTTTCAGACCACCATCTACACGCAAGATGACGCGATCGCGCAACCTATTTTCCATCAAGACCCGATGTACTTCTGTTAAACCCAGTTCCCAGGGACTACCTGCGTGTTTAATCGAAGAAAGCGGTGATGCACCAGTACCACCATCATGACCCGAAATTTGGATAATATCGGCGTTAGCTTTAGCTACACCCGCCGCAATTGTCCCAATTCCAATTTCTGCGACCAATTTCACCGAAACTTGGGCTTTCGGGTTAATTTGGTGCAAGTCAAAAATCAACTGGGCTAAGTCTTCAATGGAATAAATATCATGGTGTGGTGGTGGAGAAATCAAAGTTACACCGGGCTTAGAACGGCGCAACATGGCAATATAGGGGCTTACCTTGGGTCCTGGTAACTGTCCACCTTCTCCTGGTTTTGCACCTTGGGCAATTTTGATTTCTAATTGTTGGGCTGTAGCTAAGTATTGGGGAGTAACGCCGAACCGTCCCGATGCAATTTGTCTAATGGCACTTGCAGCCGTATCACCATTTTTCAACCCATTGAGATGAGGAAGCGTCGCAGATTTACCAGCCGTATCCACATCATTTAAAACGTTGTAACGAACTGGATCTTCTCCACCTTCACCAGAATTAGATTTACCACCAATGCGATTCATAGCGATCGCTAAAGTTTCATGTGCTTCTCGTGATAACGCCCCTAAAGACATTCCACCCGTACAGAAACGTTTAACAATATCATTAATTGACTCTACCGAATCTATTGGAATTGATGAGCGCTCGCTGTGGAAGTCTAGCAAATCACGCAACGCCGTCACCGGACGATTATGCAGATGTTGTTTATAAACCTCATAATGGTCATACTGCTTACCATTGACAGCCTTATGCAGCGACTTCGCTAATTCTGGGCTATTCATGTGGTATTCACCACCGGGACGGTATTGCACAAAACCTAAGTTTTCCAACTTCTTCGCCGTCAATTCTGGGAAAGCCTTACTGTGGAAAGATAGTACCTCTTGCGCTAACTCACTCACACTTAAACCACCAATGCGGGAAGTTGTCCCCCGGAAACCCAAAGCTAATAAATCACCACCAATTCCAATCGCTTCAAATATTTGCGCTGCTTGATAACTGGAAAGTAGGGAAATTCCCATCTTAGAAAGGATTTTCAGCAAACCCGATTCTATAGCTTTGCGATAATTTTCTCTGGCTTGGTTTAAAGTCAAAGTGGCAATTTTGCCCCTAGTCATAAACTGCTGAGTTTTAGGTTCATGCCACCAAGCAGTTACAGTATCTAAAGCCATATAGGGACAAACCGCACCCGCACCATAACCCAACAAACAAGCAAAATGATGGGTACTCCAACATTGGGCTGTATCCACAATCAAGGATGTTTTCATCCGTAACCCTTCACGGATTAAGTGATGATGAACCGCACCAATGGCTAATAAAGGAGGAATATAGGTATATTCTGCTGCAATCCCTGTACCTGTTCTGTCACTTAATATGAGCATCTTCGCACCAGCCCGCACCGATTCCGCAGCTTGTTTTTGCAAAGATTCCACAGCCGTTTTTAAACCATTTGGGCCTGTGGCTATGGGGAATAAAGTTGACAATTCAGCCGTTGCAAATCCTGACAACTTAATAGTTTCCAACTCTGTTTGAGTCAGTACAGGAGACTCCAACTTGAGTCTGCGGGCGTATTCTGGCTTGGGTTCTAATAAATTCCCCTTTTCACCCAATTCTACCGTCAGAGACATCACCAACTTTTCCCGTAAAGGGTCAATTGCTGGATTGGTAACTTGAGCAAATCGCTGTTTAAAATAGTCATACAGCAAATGGGATTTTTCTGACAATACCGCTAAAGGAATATCATCTCCCATACAGAAAGTTGCTTCTGCACCAGTGCTGGCCATGGGGTGAATCACCATTTCCACATCTTCTATGGTGTAGCCAAAGGCAATTTGCTGTTGTAATAAAACTTGGGGATCAATTTTGTCAGTGGTCAGTTGTTCGTTGTTCGTTGACAAATGCCCATTACCATTACCGTTACCATTGCCATTAACTACAGACTGACCCTTCACTAATTTACTCAATTCTTGGCGATGCTGTTGCAACCATTCCCCATAGGGATGCTGTTTAGCAATGCGTTGTTTAATTTCCCAGTTCTTGAGAATTTCCTGGGTATTTAAATCCACCGCAATCATTTGTCCAGGGCCAAGTCTACCTTTTTCGAGAATATTCTCTTCCGGGAAATCTACAACTCCAGCTTCGGACGCAACAACGATATAATCATCTTTGGTAATGACATAACGTGCAGGTCTTAAACCATTACGATCTAATGTCGCCCCAACTTTTTTACCATCGCTAAATACTAACAGTGCAGGTCCATCCCATGATTCTTGCAACCCGCTGTAATATTCATAAAAATCCACAATTTCGGGATATTCAGCCAAGGAAGGTTGATTTTTATAAGCTTCAGGAACCATCATCATTAACCCTTCTAAGGGGCTGCGTCCCGAACGCACCAATAACTCTAGTACATTGTCTAAAGTAGCGGAATCGCTATTATTAACGTTTACCAATGGCTTGAGTTCGTCAAACCTGTCTTCCCAAATCGGATGACTAAGGGTAGCTTCCCGTGCCATCATCCAATTAATATTCCCCAATAGGGTATTAATTTCTCCATTGTGACCTAATAGCCGCATGGGTTGGGCTAAAGGCCATTTAGGCATGGTATTGGTACTAAATCGGCGATGATATACCGCAAATGCCACTTTAAAAGCCGGATTTTTGAGATCTTCGTAAAAATCCCCCAAGACAGCGGCACGCACCATGCCTTTATAAACAATTGTCCGGCTAGACAAGGAACAGATGTAGAAATCCTCAGAAATTCTTCTTCCCGCTTGCATAATGCGTTTACTGGCAATATACAATTCTCTTTCTAGTTCATCACCGCTTTTATCAGCACAATCAATTATCACCTGTTCTATTTGGGGTTGATTTTCTTTAGCTTGCACCCCTAATACTTCTGGACACACTGGAACTACTCGCCAGCCCAGTATATTTAATTTTTCTTCTGCTGCGATTTGCTCAAATGCAGTTTTAGCAGCTTTGGCGGCTGTTGCGTCTTGGGGAAAAAATATCATCCCCACAGCCATATTACTCAGCTTGGCAAAATCAATGCCATGATTCTTGTCTTGTGCCAATAATTCCCAAGGAATCGCTGTTAATATCCCCGCACCATCTCCAGAATCTTGGTCAGCACTACAACCCCCTCTATGTTCTAAGCAAGTTAAAGCAGTTAAGGCTTGATCCAAAATTTCATGACTGGCAATATTTTGACGATGGGTAATAAACCCGACTCCACAAGCATCCCTTTCTTCTACTAACCACTTTTGTCCTGGATATGTATCTGGAAAATTAGTATCTGACACTGTAATTTGCTGACCCTGATTCGATGGTTGATGATTCATACTCTATTCCTGAAATGTTGAGGTACAGATGTTGTTATTACTGCTAAAGGGAAATTTTCTCAGTTTTGGCACTGGATAAAAATACATAATTACCAAAGTTTAGAGATAACAATTTTAGCTTGACGTTTAACTAAAGCTGTGTTATCAATACCTATTTATTTTTTGTTTGTTTACAAGAATACTCGGTAATTTTAATCCCCGTCATCAATTCTTACTCAATTTCTATTTTCTCTTGTCATAATTTAGCATTTTATGGATAATATTACCTATACAGGAAGCAATACTACTCGGTTAAGCATGAAAAGTCATTATATGGTAGGTTGGGTTGAGGAACGAAACCCAACCTTATCAAGGATTTTGTTTGGTTTCGCTGTCGCTCAACCCAACCTACATTTCCTTAACCGACAAGTATTGATACAGGAAGGGTAATCAACCTGTCTAAAAACCCAATTACTGCCTAAATCGCAGACACTATACCTTGACAATTAAACGGCGGTTGCTCTACTTGGTGAGACCCCACCTCTGGTTTAGAAAACGCAAGGAATCTAAATTAAGTGGTTTCGGTGAACCAAGAATCTCACTGACTTTAGCCGCTGAGAGTGTCAATGCACTATATAAACAAACTACCCTAATCCAGAAGAACCTGTAAATCCAACGGTTTTGAAGTTTGCAGTTTTTTTGCTCACGGCTTACACCATGCAAGCTATTCTTGTTCTTGGCTGATTACTGATAGCTCCCAAAAATTAGCCTATTTTCACTATATGCCCATTTGACAATTCCTAAAACATATCTATTTTTCCCTGTATTCTGGCTGTTTATTCATGACCAACCACAGGAACTTGAGATTTTAGATTCAAACCCCAAAACCTAAAATTTTAGAGATGAGGATAGGGTGTCCGAATTTCACCTTTAACCCCCAACAGTATCATAGCAGGCTCCAATTAATTTGTATTATTTAAGACAATTGCAGCTAGTATTTTTAGCATAGTAACTGCCTGCTACTCTGAATAAGAGACACAGACCCAAGATAAATAATATCACGAATATTTCTAAAAAAGGTAATTATTTTTTAAATTTTCTGATAAATTTTCGCTAGGCTGGGTTTTGATTGATAACTTTTAAAAATACCCAGTCAATGATCTTGAAAATCCTAAATTCTGTATTACCGCTACTGTCAACAACGCTGTGTTTGACTGCTACTTATAGGGTATTTGCTCAAAATACTCCTAGTTTACCAAATCCCGTTCCCAGTGCCGTTAGTGCTGGTAATCAAATTATTCTCAATGGGCGGATTTTACCGGGAGCATGGTTACAACCAACAGCAACCACCATTAAAGGACAAACTTATCTAAGTGATGGTGCAGTTAAGCAATTAATAGGGATAGATTTACTCAATAGCAGTAATCCTGGCAAACAACCAGTACAGTGGTTTTCTGGCTTGACAAATCCCCCCATTCTCAATACCAATCTCAGCGAAGGATATCGCTATTTAGATATTACTCAATTAGCCCAAACAGCTAAATGGCAAATCCAAGCTAATGGTAGCACTTTAGTAATTTCTACTCCCCCTTCTCAACTGAAAAATATCCGTCTCGGTAAACAACCAAAAGGAGATAGAGTTGTCCTCGATTTAGATATAGCGACCCCTTGGCAAATTCGACAAGAATTACCAGTTAAAAAAGTAGTAGATCCTGATGAGATTATCCCTAAATCTACCACACCACCCAATCGAGAATGGACTCTCACCCTAGATGGTATTGCTGATCCGACTTTAATACAACGCTATAACTCTCAACCCATTACACCACCCATTCCCGCATCAATAGTTCAAAAAGTGGAAGTGGTTAATAATCAAACAATTGTCCGTCTTAGTATTCCCTTTGGTCAGTCTCTACAAGTTAAGACTATTCCCCAACCAAATCGCCTAGTTATTGATATTCAACCTGATGCCATGGTAGAAAAAACTATTGCTTGGGCGCAGGGATTACAATGGCGACAGCAGTTGGTAACTTTAGGAACAGATCGCTTTCCTGTGGTTTGGCTAGATATTAACCCTCGTGCTATAGGATTAAGCATTAAGCCTATATTAACTAATCCGCAAACATTAACTGGGACTGCCCCTTTGTTGCTAACTGCTCAAAATTACTTAGCAGTAGCCGCAATTAATGGTGGTTATTTTAACCGCAATAATAAATTACCTTTAGGGGCAATTCGGCGAGATAATCAATGGATATCCGGTCCAATTCTCAACCGGGGAGCGATCGCTTGGAATAATAACGGACAATTTTATTTTGGTCGGCTGACCCTCACAGAAACCTTAATTACCAACAATAATCAACGTTTACCCATTTCCTTACTTAATACTGGCTATGTCCAACGCGGTATTGCTCGTTATACTCCAGTATGGGGAAATACTTATACACCTTTAGCTGATAATGAAATTATCGTAGTTGTGGAAAACAATCAAGTAATTAATCAGTTAGCAGGTGATAAAAGTGGTATAACTGCTATTCCCATTCCCCAAAATGGTTATCTCCTCATCTTCCGCAATCAGACACCACAATTACCCATGGGGACAAAAGTTTCCCTGACCAGCAACACCACCACACCTGAATTTAGTCGCTACCCCCACATTATGGGTGCAGGTCCCCTATTAGTCCAAAATCGGCAAATAGTCCTGGACGGACCAGCAGAAACATTCAGCCCTGCTTTTATGAAAGGTCAAGCAGTTCGCAGCAGCATTTGTACTACTTCCAGAGGTAATCTGATGATTGCTGCTGTACATAATCGGGCTGGTGGTGGTGGTCCAACCTTGGAGGAACAGGCAAAATTAATGCAAACAATGGGTTGTATCAATGCTTTAAATTTAGATGGTGGTAGTTCTACCAGTCTTTATTTAGGCGGTCAGTTACTTGACCGTTCCCCCAATACAGCAGCCCGTGTTCACAATGGGATTGGGCTTTTTATATCACCAAAGAGGCAATAGAGAATTTTTAACAACTGACCACTAACCACTGACAACTGACAACTGACCACCAACAAAAGAGATTATTTTTTGATGAAGACTTTGTGTGGACAGATTAGTTTCCGCCAGGGACTTTACCAGTCAAGGGTGAGTTTTGCTATCTTGATCAAAGTGGCTAAATCTGGCCCCCTTTTCCATCAACTGTTCCCACTAAAAACAGGTTTGTTATGTCTCCAATTGAGGTAACTATGGCTAAATTATCAGAAACTGCCCCAAATACTCTCACTCTGCAACCAACAATTAATTCTAGAAGTATTGCTGCTGGTGAATTACGTCCGTGGGGTTCGTTCACAGTCTTGGAAGAAGGGCGTGGATATAAAATTAAGCGAATTGAAGTCAAGCCCGGACATCGCCTCAGTTTACAAATGCACCACCACCGCAGTGAACACTGGATTGTTGTTTCCGGTACAGCTAAGGTAGTTTGTGGTGATCAAGAAATTTTACTAAGCAATAATCAATCTACTTATGTTCCCCAATGTACAACTCATCGGTTAGAAAATCCCGGTGTAATTCCCTTAATTTTGATTGAAGTCCAAAATGGCGAATATCTCGGAGAAGATGATATTATTCGCTATCAAGATGATTATGCCCGTTCGGACAAATAGGCAAGGGAGCAGGGGGAGAGAAATATTCTTTGACAACTGACCACTGTACGGGCGAAGCATTTGGAGAACTAT
>NZ_VIKY01000234.1:0-56171 GCF_009711925.1 Dolichospermum sp. UHCC 0352
TGGGAGTTTGAGGCTCTGCCTCAAATACAATGAATATAGTGGAGGCAGAGCCTCCCCTGAGCATTCCCCGGTAGAACCAGGGAACGAGGGAAAACGAGGCAAAATCTCAATAATTCATAGACCATCAAAAAATCACATCCTGTTAATCCTTAAATCCTGGATATCCTGATTCTGACAAAATATTATTATTGTAATTTTCTAATTCTATCTTGGGCTGCTCTCAACCATTTCTCATTACCACCTTGTTGTTGATATAATTTTACTGCTTGCTGCAAGTCCCTAATTGCTCCTGGCTTATCTCCTAAAGCAGAACGGGCATTTCCCCGTCCGTGGTAGGCATAGGCATAGTTAGGATTAATCTTGATAGCTTGGTTGTAATCATCTATTGCTCCTGGCTTATCTCCTAAATCATCACGGACATTTCCCCGGTTGTAGTAGGCATCGGCATTGTTAGGATTAATCTTGATAGCTTCTGTATAAGCTACTATTGCCTCTCGATAATCTTTTTGTTCATACTTCTTAAATCCTAACTTAAAATAATCATCAGCTGTTAAACCCCTAATGCTGGGCTTATCAGTAACACCTGCTGCAATCCGCATATAAGTATTAATAGGAATACCAGCAAATCTATCTCTATCCCTATTGTCATATTCATCACCTCTGCCATGAATACCTATCAACTCACCCTTGGGATTTAACACCGGTCCCCCACTCATGCCCTTGACAGTGGAATTGGTATAAACTAAATTGTAACCACCATCTATAGTTCTCTGTTTTTCATTAGCGGAAACTTGTCCATCAAAACAATCATAAAGCGGTACAGGAATACTAGGGGTAGAAAGACGAAACCCAGTAACATAAACATTATCCCCACGTTTTATTAAGTCAGAATTACCAAATTTAGCTACTTGATAGGTTTTACTACTAACAAATTTCACCACAGCTAAATCTATCCCTGTTCCCAGTGGTTTAATATTTTCCCCCTGAATGGGATAACGTTGTTCATCGGGGGTGATAATCGTTTATTTTAAACTAGTATTTTTAACATTGTGAAAAGCTGTGAGAACAGTATAAGTATTACCTTCTTGTTTAATTAAAATTCCCGAACCATTGTCTTTATTATTAATATCAATTAAAACCGTGATTTTTTGGGCTATTTCATCTACTTCTTTATTGCATGATAAATTCTTAGCTGTAGTTGGTTGGATTATGGTAAAAAACGTAAAAATAAATAGTGTGGGAATAGTGTATTTATAGTTCATACAAACACCTAAAAAGGAAGTTGACTATGGAGAAGGTTTGAGTTTATCTATGGCTATAGCCCAATTTAAGTAGGTGAACGGAAAAAAACCGAAATATGTAACGAAAAGTAAAATCGCCCAAACCCTCTTCACTCTTGCCTCTTGCCTCTTGCCTCAAGCCTAGTGCCATAACGACGATTTTCAATGCTAACCTACTTAAACGGACTATTTGTTGATGCAGTTTTTCATCTGCTGGTGTACCATCTATGAATACTGAGGGAACGTCCCATAATGGATAAGCGTGCATTCCATTAACACCGATTAATTGACCATTTTCATTTAATAATGGTCCTCCACTCATACCTTTTTCAAGTTTGTTTGTATATCCTATTTGATATCCTCTTTCTAAGGCTTTTTCTAGAACTAGCACTATTCTACCTGTTGTGAGTGTGAATTGTTGAACTGTGTTTTCTGATTCATAAGCGGGAAAACCCGCAATAAATACTTTGTCTCTCCTCTAGTGGTCTGTCAAATAAATTTTGACGGATAAAGAAGAAATGAACCACGAAGGACGCAAAGAGCGCGAAGGAAGAAGGAAGAGGAAAAATTTATTTACCCGTCAATTAGTTCTTGACAGACTACTAGAGTAATGATAATTGCTCATTAGGGGGTTTAAAACCCATGTGTTGATAGGCTGCTTTAGTTGCGATTCTCCCCCTGGGTGTCCGGCTTAAATAACCTATTTGCATTAAATATGGTTCATATACTTCTTCAATGGTTTGGGTGTCTTCCCCAGTGGTAGCAGCGATGGTTTCTAAACCCACTGGCCCACCATTAAAGTTTTCAATAATCACACTGAGCATTTTTCTATCTGTCCAGTCTAATCCACAAGGATCTACTTGAAATAGTTGTAATGCTTCTGCTGCAACAGTTGCATTAATTTCCAGAAAAGATTTTACTTCCGCATAATCACGGACTCTTTTTAATAATCTATTGGCTATTCTTGGTGTTCCCCGTGAACGTTTGGCGATTTCTGTAGCCCCATCTGGATTAACTGGAGTTTGTAATAATTCAGCAGTGCGGAGAACAATTTTAGTCAGTTCTTCTACTTCATAAAAACGCAACTTTTGAATTAAGCCAAAGCGATCGCGCAATGGGGAGGTTAAAGCTCCGACGCGGGTTGTTGCCCCAACTAGGGTAAATTTACATAAAGGTATACTTCTAATTCTGGCACTAGAACCTTTACCCACCGTAATATCTAAGCGATAATCCTCCATCGCTGGATACAGAATTTCTTCTGTCATCCGTGATAACCGATGAATTTCATCTATAAACAGCACATCTCCTGGTTTCAGGTTTACCAATAACCCCACGATATCCCGTGGTCGTTCTAAAGCTGGGGCGCTGGTAATTTTGCAACTTACCCCCATTTCTGATGCTAAAATCATTGCCATTGTGGTTTTACCTAAACCTGGTGGTCCATACAACAGCAAATGATCCATGACTTCTTCTCTAGATTTAGCGGCTTTAATGGCTATATCTAAAACATCCTTTACATCCTTTTGGCCGATGTAATCAGCAAAGCGCTGGGGACGAATACTCTCTTCTGGTTTCCCTTGTTCATTAATAGCCGCTTCCGATTGTAACAGATTTTCTGCGGGGGGGGCTACTTTTGCTGATTCCCTTTGCTGTTTGGGTTCTCCATTGGGTTCTGGAGGCTGTTTTTTGGAAGAGATAATCGCCATAATTTTCAGGGATTCAGAAGTACAGAAATGCGGATTTAGCAGTTCATAAGTAAAATCAGTATAGGATATTTGGGGTTAGTTGAGAATACAGATACTATTTTCACAATATAAATATTTATTTCATTAAGTAGGTGAACACAATAAAACCAAACTGTGTAAAGAAATGTAAAATCGCTGAAAACTTCTTGCCTCTTGCCCCTTGCCTGTATATTTGTTTAATTAGTTTTTCGTCTGGACAAGACCTATTATATGTTGATCCTATCTTGTCAACTATTCCCCAATTGCCTTTACAATTTAAATTCCTAGCAATTACCGGGAGTGAAAACGTCATTATGTTGGCTAAAAGAATCTTACCTTGTCTAGATGTGAAGGCGGGCAGAGTTGTGAAGGGAATTAACTTTGTGGATCTCAAGGATGCTGGTGATCCTGTAGAACTGGCCAAGGTTTACAATGAAGCAGGTGCAGATGAGTTAGTGTTTCTAGATATTACGGCTACTCATGAAGACAGGGACACGATTATTGATGTGGTTTACCGGACTGCTGAACAGGTCTTCATTCCCCTGACTGTGGGTGGTGGGATTCAAACCTTAGAAAATGTTAAAGATTTGTTACGAGCCGGGGCGGATAAGGTTAGTATTAATTCCGCGGCGGTCAGAAATCCAGATTTAATTAATCATGCCAGCGATCGCTTTGGCAATCAGTGTATTGTTGTAGCTATTGATGCTAGACGTAGACTTGATCCTGAGAATCCTGGCTGGGATGTCTACGTTCGCGGTGGTAGAGAAAATACTGGTATTGATGCTCTATGGTGGGCGGAAGAAGTCACAAGACGGGGAGCTGGAGAATTGTTGGTGACAAGTATGGATGCTGATGGTACTCAAGCTGGTTATGATTTGGACTTGACAAAAGCGATCGCTAATGCTGTAGAAATTCCCGTGATTGCTTCTGGTGGTGCGGGAAATTGTGAACACATTCACACTGCATTAACGGAAGGTAAAGCTGAAGCCGCACTTTTAGCGTCTTTGTTACATTTTGGGAAACTGAGTGTAGCACAAATTAAAACTTATTTGCAAGAACGCCATGTTCGGGTCCGTCTTCCTACTTGATATCAGACATAAGAAAGCGACCAACTGCATCTGTTGAAGATAAAACACAGTTATCCAAAACAGTGTTAAGATAATCGTACTTCTATGAAGAAATATTAAGAAATATGTTGATTCCTATTTTAATCTTTGATGTGGCACTTGTAGCATGGTCGCTACACCTGATGGAAAAAGCTTATGAGCATAAAGAATTTTCTCTCATGCTGGCTGGTACACTAGTGGCATTAGCCGCAGCAGCAATGCTAGTAGTTTATTTTTTAATGGGTAACTGCATGAGCTATTTGTTGCAAGTAACTTAAGGGAGGAGTCAGGAGTCAGGAGTCAGGAGTCAGGAGGAAGAAAGGAAGAAAGGAAGAAAGAAGAAGAAAGAAGAAGAAAGAGGAGGAAGGAAGGAAGAAGGAAGAAAGAAGAAAGAGGAGGAAGAGGGAAGAGGGAAGAGGGAAGAATCATGTAGAACTTGAAAAGTGGTTGGTTTTTGATGGTATAAACATTTATTTCTTACACATTATCAACATTGAATACCCCTAAAATCACCGATTAATTGCCATTCTGGAAATCCACTTGTTATATTAGACTAAATCAATAGTATGTTAAGGATTTAGCAACTGTGCGAGATGATTTACAGGGATTGGATATTAGTCATGATCAACTTCAAGATGCGACTAACTTACCTGTTCATAATAAATTAATAATTATTACTGATGTTATTCAGCAATTCGGTATAAGATTGCTAAAGAAAGCTCAAAAAACAGAAATTGCTACTGTGGTTTTCGCTGGAATTGCTATTTCTGTTTGTACTTACCTGTTAGTAAAACTATCATCTTGGCTATCATTAATTATCTTTGTTTTATGGACAGGTGGGAGTATACAAATTCTATTATATTTATTATGGAAAGGCAAAAGTAAGTTTCTCAAACAGAATATGACAAATTCTTTACGGATTTTACTAAATGATGTGGAAAGATATAATTCCGTGATTAAAGCTATAGATATTAACGACCAAATTGAAGATGTTGGCAACTTAGGAGTAAGTATACAAGCAAGAGAAAAAGTATTATTAGCACTTGAATTAACTAGAAATGATTTAATCCGCGCTTTAAAAACAGAGAGAATTTTGCGAGAAAATAAAAGTTTTATTATCACTAATTCTGATTTATTTACCAATAATTTAGCCGCTTTGGCATCAATGCAAGTTACTGAAGAGGCAACCGAACATGGTAGATTATTAAATGAAGCTTTGCAAATTTCCCTAGATGTACAGCAGGAAATGAAAAACTTGCAAAGTCAGAGTTAATACTTGATATATGTTTAGATGTAAATGTAAAATATATCTATAGAAAATACTTCCTTCTCTTTCTTCTTCCTTCTCTTTCTTCTCCTGACTCGGTGACTCCTGACTCCTATTTTAACATGAACTGGCAAGAAATTAGAGGCAATTGGGTACTTATTCCCCGTAATCCCATTGGGATCATTCATTTTTTAGGTGGTGCATTTGTCGCCACTTTACCACATTTAACTTATCGTTGGTTACTGGAAAACTTAGCAGATCAAGGATACGTCATTATTGCCACACCTTTTGTCAATACATTAGATCATATCGCGATCGCTAAATCTGTCCAACTTAAATTTGAATATACCCTAGAAAAGTTACAAGACGCTGGAAAACTCCGCAAGCTGTACCTTCCCACCTATGGAGTCGGACATAGCATGGGTTGTAAACTCCATTTACTAATTGGTAGCCTGTTTCCAATCCAACGGGCTGGTAACATTTTAATATCCTTTAATAACTTTGCTGCCAATGAAGCCATACCATTAGTAGAACAGTTAAATTCTCAGTTAAATTCCCAATTAGACATTGAATTTACACCTACACCGGCACAAACTAACCAAATAATTCAAGACAGCTATCAGATTCGGCGGAATTTAGTAATCAGATTTAATAAAGATACCCTGGATCAATCAGCAAACTTAACAACAATTTTACAAGAACTCTTTCCTAATATGGTGACAACACAAACCTTATTAGGCACTCATACCACACCTTTAGGGCAAGATATTAAATGGCAACCAGGAAGTTCTTTTAGTCCTTTTGATGCTTTAGGACAATGGTTAAAGCAAGAAGTCTATCGAGATTTAAATCAATTAAAACAAGTTATATTGTTTTGGTTAAATCCCCTTTCTTAATAATCTCATGTTTGAAATCTTAATCATTGATGATGACCGATCCATCCAAATGTTTCTCAAAAGAATCTTAGAAAAACAAGGTTATCAAGTCATCACTGCGAGTACAGGAGAAGAAGGAATTTTAAGAACGCTGGATTCACCTCCAGCCTTAATTATATGTGATTGGATTATGCCGGGATTAAGTGGTATAGAAGTATGTAATATCATTAAAAAAGATCCCAAATTATCTACCACATTTTTTATTTTATTAACATCTTTAGATTCCGTCGCCAATAGAGTTAAGGGATTAGATGCTGGTGCTGATGATTTTATCTCCAAACCTATCGAACACAATGAACTACAGGCAAGAGTTAGAGCCGGGTTACGTCTGCATCAATTAAGTCAGGATTTACAGACCCAAAAGCTACTTTTAGAAACAGAATTAGCCGAAGCTACAGAATATGTAAAATCCCTTTTACCCCTGCCTGTAAATAAGCCCCTGAGTATTCAGTTTAAGTTTTTGCCATCACGGCAACTTGGTGGGGATTGTTTTGATTATAATTGGCTTGATGCTGATACTTTAGCTATTTACCTACTAGATGTTGCCGGTCATGGACTTAAAGCTACTCTACCTTCAATTTCTGTACTAAATCTCTTACGTTCCCGCGCGCTCAAAGATTTAAATTACTATCAACCTAGTGAGGTATTGGCAGCTTTAAATAATACCTTTCAAATGAATTATCAAAATGATAAATATTTTACAATTTGGTATGGAGTTTATAATCGAGTTAGCCGTCAATTAACATACTCTAGTGCTGGACATCCACCAGCTATTATCCTCTCTGGCAATTCTCCTACTCATACAGAAGTAAAAAGATTAAAAACTCCAGGAATGCCTGTAGGAATGTTTCCTGAAGCTAAATATACAGATGCTTATTGTCAGATTGAAAAATCTAGCATCCTTTATATTTTTAGTGATGGTGCTTACGAAATCACTCAATCAAATGGTACTCTTTGGAGTTTAGAAGGTTTCATTCAGATTTTAATTAGCTTACAGTATTCTGTTGATAACCAACTTGATTATATCCTGGATTACCTAATTAACTTAAACTCCAAAGAGACATTTGAGGATGATTTATCTATTCTTCAAGTTAAATTTGATTAATCAAGTAGCAGAAAGCAAAATATTTTCAAATGCTTCTTGACTAGGAACAATTGTAAATTTGCCATCCATACCAGTTAATTCAAATAGCATCCTAACTTGCTCATTAATTGAACAAATAACCATCTTTATTCCCGATTCCTGTAAAGCTTTAAATGTTAAAATCAGAGTGCCTAATCCAGAACTATCCATAAAGGTAACATGATGACAGTCAATCAACACAATGGAGATTCTCTTATCAATTACTTCTTTAATACTTTGTTGAAAATTTTGTGAGTTAGTAGCATTAAAACTCCCACTGATTGCAATCACTTTCACCTGCTGATTCATGATATTCTAATTTTGATTTATTTAAGAATGTGCTGATTTTAATTTTATTAGTATATCCTAACATTAGATTATAAAAAGATATTTAGTACACAAAAATATGGAGTAATTTTCAATAAATTCATCAGCAAATAACCATCAAACTCAAAAGAGCATAAACTTTAGAAGAGTTTATAAGAGACTTACTCTAGCTCTGTACAAAAGCTGATCATGTTGCATATAACCTATATAACGGACTTTAACAATTTCTCCTGGTTGTGCTGTTCCTGCTAATAATTCATGGAATTGAGGATTATAGGGGATTTCTGTGCCTACAGAAGCGATCGCTTCCACATTCCAATCCTGTAATAATCTTTTTAAAGGCGTATCTACCAAAGGTAATATCTTTACTGCTGATAACTGGTGATCTTCCCTGGCTCTATGTGCTGCTGTTGGCCATTGTAATATTAAAGATTCCAATATTTGTAAACTTGACCGCTGAAATTCCTGTTTTAATCCTTCTCTTTGTTCTAACATTGACAATGTTAATCGTTCATACTCAACTTGTAAATCTGTAATTTGCTTTAATAAGTCTATATTTTTATGAGAGGAATGAGTTTTGTGGAAACTTGAAGATAAACCATCAACGCTGAAATTTTCTACCAACTCAGTCCAAGATATCTGTAAAATCTCTGACAGTTTTATCAATACTTCTATCCGCATTTGTCCGATTTTTCCCCTCCGCAACTGCAAAATTTGCCATTGTGAAACACCAGCAGCACGACTTAAAGATTTAAAACTCTCATAACCGACTGTTTGCATTAAATTTCGCAAATTCTCGGTAAAATCAATTTCCAGCATAAAATATGGGTGATAAAGCAAGATTTAGTTAAATCATACTCATAATGAGTTTGATTTGCAAGTGTGCTGAAAAAAAGACGTAATGGTATTATAGAAGCGCGTAAGTTAAAAATATATAATATTCCCCGTTACTAATTAAGTAAGTTGGCGTTGAAAATTGTCGTTATAGCACTAGTCAAGAGGCAAGAGGCAAGAGGCAAGAGTAAAGAAGTTTTCAGCGATTTTACGTTTCTTTACACAGTTTGGTTTTATTGTGTTCACCTAATTATCTAAGTTGATTATTAGTAATTTGTGATTCATCCTGCCGCCCTGTATCTTCTTATCATTAGTAAATTGAGTTAATTAACTTAAAACCACTCCGACAGCATAAGGGCAATTAGAATTAGTTTTCATGAAAATATTTATTTGGCCTTCTTCCTACAGATTAATAACAACCTTGTGCCTATTGGGATTGGCTGCCGCATCAGAACCCGTAAGCAACAACCAGGATGTAAAATTGCAAATTGGTATTGTCCAACGATTTGGGGCTAAACCCACAGACAAATTAGAATTAGCACCCACAAAAGGCGATCGCTTAACATTAAAATTTACAGTGGGTAGTCAGCAACAAACCCTAGTCACCGACAAACCCATCCAGTTAACAACAGTCATGCAGCCCTTAAACCAAACAGTGGTTCAGGAAGTCTTAGTGCTGGGTGACTTTCGCACCTTTGAAACAGCGGAAGATAACGCTAACCACTGGCGTTCCCTGGGGATAGAAGTGGAAATATCCCAACCAGAACGTTGGCAAGTATGGGCAAAACGGGACGTTTACAGCACTCCCTTAATTCGTCGGTTACTATTAAAAAGTATAGAAACATCCGGTGATAAAAATGCTTACTTGGCAACCAACATTTTATCAAAAGTACCAAAAATTACTTGGGTAGTAAATGGTAAAAATTATAGTCCTAATTATCTAGAAATAACTGCTGGTAAAGACTCAATTAAGGTGAATACAGATGAACAGCCTCAACAAAAGCGTGTTTATCCGGGAAAAATGACCTTGCAGCCCAACGCCTATGGGCATTATACTTTAGTAAATACAGTCCCATTAGAAACTTATGTGCGGGGAGTTTTACCCCATGAAATTGGGATAAATGCGCCAATGGCAGCCTTAGAAGCACAAGCAATTATTGCTCGCACCTATGCCTTGCGAAACCTCCGCAGATTTGCGGTAGATAATTATCAGTTATGTGCTGACACTCACTGTCAAGTTTATCAAGGACTCAGCGGAGTTGCCAAAAATACAGATCAGGCGATCGCCTCGACCAGAGGTCAGGTACTCACTTATAATAACGAAATAGTTGATGCTTTATATTCTTCTACTACAGGTGGTGTTACCGCTAACTTTAGTGATATCTGGAATGGAGAAGATCGTCCTTATTTAAAACCTGTCATAGATGCTGCTAATCAAAATCTTTGGAACTTATCACATCAGAATTTAGCAAATGATCAGAACTTCGAGAAATTTATCAATCTTAAAGCGGGATTTAATGAGAGTAAATGGGATGTATTCCGTTGGCACAGAGAAACGGATATCAATAAAATTACCCAAGACTTGCAGAAATTCTTACATTCCAAAAAAAGCCCCTATAGCAAGTTCAAAAAAATTCAAGCCATGTCTGTAGTTGAACGCAGTTCCAGTGGCCGGATTTTAAAACTGGCTGTGAAAACTGATATTGGGGTTTTCACCTTACAAAAAGACGAGGTTCGCAGTGCCTTTGCTGCTCCCATTAGCACGCTATTTTACATTCAACCATTGAATAAAGGTCAAACCAATCTCTGGGGATATGCTTTTATTGGTGGTGGTTTAGGACATGGAGTGGGTTTAAGCCAAACAGGCGCTCAGAATTTAGCCAAATTAGGTTGGTCTAGTGCCAAGATTCTGGAGTTCTATTATCCGGGGACTAAAATTAAAGTAAGCAAGTAATTGGGGAATTGGTAAAACTCCTACTCAGTCGCCAATCCCCAATCCCTTGTTTGGACTAAATTCTTGTGAGTGAACTACCCACACTGACCTGACGGTACAGTGTGGGCTTCCTGCCCAACAGAAAGCACAGTAGTAGACTTCTTTCGTCCTCTATTACTGCGACTTACTTCTGGGCGACAGGCTTCTTGATGAAGTTGTTCATGGGGGAAACCCCCAAGACCACACTTCATCGCTTTATCCCCCGTTCCAGAGGTCAAAATTCGTAGTCCCTCATCTCTGAGGTTTATCGCTGCATTGACATCTCTATCATGTTTGGTTTGGCACTTTTCACAAGTCCAAAACCTGATATCAAGTGGTAAGCTACTTACTTGGTTAAGGCATACATGACAAGTTTTTGACGAAGGAAAGAATCTATCAACTTCTTGATAAATCTTCCCTTCGTTTTCTGCTTTGTATTTAAGCATGGTACAAAACATTCCCCAGCCAACTTGTTGAATAGATTTGGCTAGGCAGTGATTTTGCATCATGCCTTTAACATGAAGATTTTCTACCACAATAACTTGGCTTTCGTTGACTATCCTACGAGATAGTTTATGGAGAAAATCTTCTCGACAATTAGTTATCTTTCTATGGACTCTAGCAACTTTCTTTCTAGCTTTATTTCGGTTATTAGAGCCTTTTTGTTTTCTAGATAATTGCTGTTGTTTTATCTTTAAGTTCTTCTCGTGTTTATTCAGTATTCGAGGGTTATCAAACTTAGAGCCATCACTGGTAATCGCAAAATGAGTTAATCCCAAATCAATGCCTATTGCTTTACCTTCGACAATTGACTCTGGCTTCTCTTTACCATCTTCAAATAAAATAGCAGCGAAATATTGCTCACTGCAATTTTTGGTGATAGTTACAGTTTTAATCTTCCCTTCAATCTCTCGATGAATAATTGCTGATACTTTCCCTATTTTCGGTAGGATTAATTGATTATCGGCAATCTTGACATTTTGAGGATACTGAATAGACTGCTTACCATGTCTGGATTTAAACTTGGGGTATCTAGCTCTTTTTTCAAAGAAATTGTTAAATGCAACCCCCAGATTCAAGCAGACTTGTTGCAAGCACTGAGAATAAGTTAGCGACAACCACTCATGTTCTTTCTTTAGTTGAGGGATTGTCTTTTTAACTTCGTATCCAGACAATCCTTTACCTGTCTCTTTGTACGTTTCGTTCATCAAATTCAAAAAATAATTCCATAGCCAACGACAACTGCCAAAGGCTCGTGCCAATGATTGCTGTTGCTGGGCATCTGGATATAATCTGACTTTGACTACTCTTAACATATTAGAGTGAAAAGTATTTACTATAAAAAACTATAGCACAAGATTTGTGAATTGCCTCCATGTTTTTCTCCCTTGCTATCGCATTGGTCGAAAAACTGTCGTTAATTCACGCGCCATTCATCCCACGCTGCCCTTAGGGTCAGTCGTGGGGCTTCTGTCGGTTAAGCTAAAGTTTAGTAAAGCTCTTCTTCTCTGTGGGTTTCGATGGTGACATCAGAAGTAGGATAAGCAACACAAGTCAATACATATTGAGCTTCGATTTGATCATCATCTAAGAAGGATTGATCAGATTGGTCAACAGTACCAGAAATGATTTTACCTGCACAAGTTGAGCAAGCACCAGCCCGACAAGAGAAGGGTAAGTCAAATTCAGCTTCTTCTGCTGCATCCAAAATATAAGTGTCGTCATCGCAGTCTATAGTCTTAGTACCGTCTGGAGTGATGAGAGTAACTTTGTAAGTAGCCATTTAATTATCCTCTGTTGTGAAATCGGCAGTATAAGTGATTTTTAAGCAGACCTTACAGCTATTCTGATGGGATTAGCCGCTGGTTTAAATTTGCTTCAATTCTGATACTAAGGGAAAAGCTAAAAGTTATAACAGAAAATTGACCCCGATTAGTAATGAAATTTAGTTACTTATTACCCATAAGTTTTTGTTATATGAAATACCCACTGAGATAGATGTCAAAGAGCGTCTTGGTGACATCTTTGTTATATCGGCTTTATGAAACTTCTGGTTCGTCAGGAATTGCATCAGGTAGTTCATGTTCTACAAAGCGGAGACGCGGATATAAGTAGGCAATTAAGGTTGCGACTAGAGAAAACAGACCCATGATGATAAACATTAAACCCATACCGCGACCATGACCAACCCCAATAATCTGGCCAATGCTATGGGCTAAAGCTCCATCTTTTGCCATGATTGGTTCAAAAAATTGATCAGCTAATGCTCCACAGGTTAGGTAGGCAAGTGGTAAAAACCCCTGTACAGCAGCACTGCGAAAAGCAAAGACCCTTCCCTGTACTTCTGGTGCTACTTTTTTCTGATAGATGACTTGAATTGACCCATTAATGATGGGAATTGTCAGAAATATCAAGAAATTGGCGATCGTAAATATAACTGTTGAAGCAGTCAATCCAGCTAATACATAGGAGATGCCCAAAAATGCCATAGACACAAATATGGTATTGATCTGGCGTTCTAGTCCGCCCCAAATGCTGATCACGGCACTGCCTAGTAATAGTCCAAAACTAGAAATAGAATAGATAGCTCCTAGTGATTGTGCGGAAGCAAAGGAAAGCACTAAGGGTGTAGTGAGAGCTTCTGCGCTACCAACGAGAAAGTTGATAATGGCAATGAACATGACTAATCCAAGTAGTCCAGGACGTGCTACTAAATATTTCCAGCCAAAGGTGATTTCTTGCCAAAATGAATTGGTTTCGGCATCGGGATTTTCTGTGGACGAAATTTCAGGAAATTTAACTACAAGTAAACAGATTAAAGCCAAGACTAATGTAGATAAATCAATGATGACAATGCCTGACAATTGTACAGTTACTAATAAGGCTGCGGCTAATACAGGGGAGAGAATTTCAGCGATCGCTAATCTGATCTGTGTCATCGAACTGGCACGACCAAGTTGTGCTTTCGGCACAAGTAATGTAGTCGCAGAAGAATAGGCTAGTCCCTGAAAAGCACTGAAACTGGAACTAATCGCACTGACTACACACAGACTCCAAACTTCTAAGTGATTACTGATAAATAACCAAGCAATCAGTAAGGTACATAACCCTGCACAGAAATCACTAATAATCATAATCCAGCGCCGAGAAAAGCGATCGACAATCACACCAGCAATGGGAGAGATCAAAATTGTCGGTAGGGTTGTAGAGAGAATCAGCAGTGTAAATTGAGTTGTGGAATTCGTATGTTGATAGACCCAAATACTGAGTGCAAAATTGGTTGTCCGCGAGCCAACCAGAGACAACACTTGACCAAACCAGATCAAGATAAACACGCTCATGCTTTGAGTTATTTCTCCTTCTGGGTTGGAGAAATACTCAGTCCATCTCAATAAAGATGATCCAAATCTGGGTTGTTGTTTCAACTCTGGTGGGCTGTTTTCTAACATAGCAATAGTGATTATTAGTTAATTTGTGGCAAAGCCGCATGGTTTAATGTAACATTTATTTCTCATTATAAGTAGTCAAATAAGATCCCCGACTTCTTAGAGAAGTCGGGGATCTGACTCTTGCAATGTTCAGCAATCAAAAAATTCACAAACTTGAATAGTTGGATCTTGGGCAAGCTGCTGAAGAATTTGCTGGTAATAGTTGAACAAAACCTCGATAGTTTCATTGGTAAATAACTCCGTACTGTAGAAAACCTTAATTTCCATCGTGGGATTATTTACTGAAGGTGAAGAAACATAAATTTCTAAAGGAATTTCTCCATCCCACAAGTCGAGATCGCGCTTAATTGTGACAAAATCTACATCTAACATCCAGTTATGCCAATTTTGTGGAGGTAGCATAGTTAGGGATGCTGAGATATTCAGTGGTTGTTTACTGGTGATAGTGTTAATGACTGTGTGAGAAGCAATTTCTTTATTATTAATAGCTTCTGTGAGAGTTTCTTGAGCTTGTTCTAAAAGAATTTGTCCAGTTTGTTCAGAGGAAAGATGCGATCGCAAAATGACATCATTGATGAAGCAACCGAGCATTTTTTCAGTTTCCACCGGACTCCGATTACCAATAGTTGTTATTACTAAAATATCGTTCTTACTACTGTATTTGAACAAAAGTATATTCATAGCAGTAAGAATAATCGCAAAGATGCTGACCCTTTGAGAACGGCAGAGGGCTTCGATTGATGTCAACCAATGTTCTTCTGGAGTTAGTCGCAGTAAAGTTGTTTTGATCAGAGGGACTAAAGCCAGATCAAAATGGTGATTATATTGCAGCGCAGCTAGTCTTTCTGCTTCAGACGTTCGCTCTATCAAAGGGAGGTTTTGTAAGTCTATAATCTCTAATGGGATAGTCAGAAATTGGCTAATTACTTGTACAGGTTGACCTTCTAATATAGTAAAAGCCGTGCGTAATATTTCATGACGACGAATTATTTCATTGAAACTGGACTCCAACGCAATTGCAGAAAGAGAGCCAGTGAAACGTAAAATAAAAAAGCTGTTGTAGGCACAACTTTCAGGAGCTAATTGCTGTAACTGCCATATAGACTCTTGGGCAAAAGACAGGGGGATACAAGTGTCTCGTGCTTGAGGGACAAGCGGTGGTAAGGTATCAACTGTTATGGCATCCAGTTGATGTGTAATTATTACTTGACTAAGTTCAGCGATAGTGGGGGCTGTAAATAGAGAACGCAGAGGCAGAACTATGGAAAAATGTTCTCGAATGCGAGATATTACAGATGTGATTAGGAGAGAGTGTCCTCCCAATTCAAAGAAGTTATCATAGATGCCCACCTGCTGCCGATTTAATACTGTACACCAAATTTCGGCTAATTTTGTTTCTAGGGCAGTCCCAGGGGCAACAAAAGCGGTTTCTAGCTCTAAATTCGTTGTTTCTGGCTTTGGTAAAACCAGCCGGTCAACTTTACCATTAGGAGTCAGAGGTAAGGCTTTGAGCATGACAAAAGCCGCAGGTATCATATATTCAGGTAGATTTCCTTTCAGAAATTGACGTAATTCGCTACTAGTCAATGTTTCTGTTTTACCAACAATATAAGCCGTTAAATACTTGTTTTCTGGATGATCTTCGCGGACAATTACTACTACCTGCTGAACTTGAGGATGTTGGGTTAATACTGTTTCAATTTCCCCTAATTCAATCCGAAAACCCCGAATTTTGACTTGGTGATCAATGCGTCCCAGAAATTCAATATTTCCATCTGGTAAATAGCGTCCTAAATCTCCAGTTTTATAAATTCGTTCATTTTCCACAAAAGGATTAGCAATAAATCGCTCAGATGTTAAGTCAGGACGATGCAAATAGCCTTTGGCTAAACTTAGTCCACCAATGTAGATTTCTCCATAAACGCCAATAGGTAGGGGTTGAAGATAGCGATCAAGAATGTAAACTTGAGTATTGGCAATAGGACGACCTATAGGTGGAAATTTACTATTTGATGCTTCTGGTAAAATTTGTCCAGAAGTTGTAACCACTGTATTTTCGGTGGGACCATAGTTATTAAAAAACTTAAATGGTAACTTATTTGATGGATAATAATTAAGTCTATCTCCACCAGTTAACATAGTTCGCAAACTTGTATTTTCTGACCAGGATAAAAGACATAATTGTTCTGCTAAGGGTGTAGGAATAAAACTAATCGTAATATGATGTGATGTCAATTTCTCTTGAAGTATTTCTGGTGAAAGCAAAAATTCTGATTTAATTAAATATATACTCGCTCCGACTACTAAATAAGGCCATAATTCCCAAACAGCAGCATCAAAGGCTGTTCCGGCTAAATGTGTAGTTCGATCTGATGATGTTAATTGAAAATTATTTAAGTGCCAGAACACTAAATTTAATAGTCCTGAATGTTGAATTAGTACACCTTTAGGTCTTCCTGTAGAACCAGAAGTATAGATGACATAAGCTAAATTTTCCGGGGTGAAATTATTAATAGGATTATCGCAACTTTGGCTGGCAATTTCAATTTCAAAATCTTTATCCCAACAAATAATTTTAGTTTGTGATTGCTCTAGGGTTAATGATAAATGTGGGAGTAATAAAGAATGAGTCAAGATGATGGACATTTGTGAATCTGCCACCATATAATTAAGCCTTTCTGGGGGATAGTTAGGATCGAGTGGCACATAAGCACCACCAGCTTTTAAAATGCCCAAAAATCCTACTATCATTTCTAATGAACGTTCTAAATAAACACCCACTAATATTTCTGGTTCTACACCCAGAAACTGTAAATAATGAGCTAGTTTGTTAGCTTGTGAATTTAATTGTTGGTAGGTTAATTGCTGATCTTCAAATACTAATGCCACTGCATCAGGTGTTTTTTCTACTTGTTCCTCAAATAATTGATGAATGGATTTTTGGGGATAATCAGTTTGCGGATGATGCCATTCCACTAATAACTGATGTTCTTGGGATGCTGTTAGTAAAGGTAATGTCCTAATCCGCTCTTGAGGATTTGCCACAACTGCCTCAACTAAGGTGTGAAAACTCTCCACCATCCTGGCAATAGTATCAGCATTAAACAAATTAGCATTATATTCAAATGCACCTATTAATTCAGTTCCTGATGCTGAATCTTTTTCCTGCATTGATATGGTTAAGTCAAAAGTTGCCCCTGCTGTGGCTTTTGCTAATTCTATTTGGGTAACTTGCAAATCTCCTAATTCCAGTTTTGAAACTGGAGAATTTTGCAATACAAACATGACTTGAAATAAGGGACTATGGCTGAGGTGGCGCTGAGGTTGGAGGGTTTCTACAAGTTGATCAAAGGGAACATCTTGGTGAGCATAAGCGTCAAGTGCCATCTGTCGTACCTGTTGGAGTAATTCTATAAATGTGGGATTTCCTTCGAGACGAGTCCGTAAAACTAAGGTATTCACAAAAAAGCCAATTAATGGCTCTAACGCGACACGATTGCGATCGCTAATGGGAGAACCAATGATAATATCTTCCTGTCCACTGTAGCGAGAAAGTAAGATCACAAAGGCAGTGAGAAGTGTCATAAATAGGGAAGAACCCGATTTTTGACTGAGGTTTTTGAGTTTGTGCGTGAGTTGGGAATCAAATTGAAATTTCTGAAGATCACCGCGAAAGGTTTGAATTGCTGTTCGTGATCGATCAGTAGGTAATTCAATGACTGCGGGAATATCTGCTAATTGTTGTTTCCAGTAATCAAGTTGCGCGGGTTGATTTTCCAGCCATTGTCGTTGCCAATAAGCATAGTCGGCGTACTGAATTGATAATTTGGGTAAGGGAGAAGGTAAACCCGCTGTCAAGGCTGAATAAATAACCGATAATTCTTGAAGAAAATTCCCTGCTGACCAGGCATCAGAAATGATGTGGTGCATTATTACTAATAACTGATGGGATTCTGCCCCCAATTGCATCAATGTCACTCTTAAGAGAGATGATTCAGTTAGGGCAAAAGGGCGAAGATATTCATTAGTAGTTAATCTTTGTGCCGCAGTCGTTTTCTGATCTTCTGCTAATTCTTGTAAATCAATTACGGGTAAGGTAAATGCTAATTTATCAGCAATAACTTGAATGGGTTTACCATCGGCAATTCCAAAACTGGTACGCAGGGTTTCATGACGATTAATAATTGTAGCGATCGCCCCTTCAAGTGCTGTAAAGTTAAGCAGTCCTTGTAAATTCAGGACTCTGACAATATTGTAAGCAGGATTTGACCCTTCCATTTGATCGAGAAACCAAAAACGCTGCTGGGTTAATGAAAGTGGTAATTCGCTATTTCGAGAAACTGGTTCTAAGGTTGGCAGTAAATTCTGGGCAGAACTTCCAATTTGTTCACTAAATGTGGCAATTGTTGGCGCAGCAAATAAACTGGCAATTGATAATTCTAGGGATAGTGCCTCACGCAATCTTGATATAACTAAACTTGCCAATAGGGAATGTCCACCCAATTCTAAAAAATTATCATGGATACCAATTCTTTCAATGCCTAAAACTTCCGCCCAGATTTTAGCAATGATTTCTTGTGTGGGTGTTTGCGGAGGGATAAATTCACTTTGAATTGCTGATAAATCAGGTTCGGGTAAACTTTTTCTGTCTAACTTTCCATTGGGTAAAACTGGCAATTTCTCCATCACCATTAAGGTATGGGGAATCATATAATCTGGTAGTTTGCTGGCAAGAAAATTGCGTAATTCTCCCGAATTAAAATCTTGGTTATTCACTACGATATAAGCCACTAACCGCTGACCACCAGAGACATCTTCTCTGGCAGAAACCACAGCTTCTCGAATACTGGGATGGAGTTTAATTACTGCTTCAATTTCTTCCAATTCAACCCGCATTCCGCGGATATTTACCTGAAAATCCATCCGACCGAGAATTTCTAAATTTTGATTACTTGAATAACGAGCAACATCCCCGGTTTTAAAGAGTCGTTGTTGAGGATTAAAAGGATTAATGATGAATTTTTCCTCATTGGCCTCGGTGCGGTTCAGATAGCCTCGTGCTAAGGTAGAACCCGCAATATGGACTTCTCCAGACTCACCAGTTTTGACTGGTTCAAGTTGGGAGTTAAGGACATAAACTTGTTGAATGTTTGCTAAAGGATGACCAACAGGAACATAGCCATCTTCAAGATCGTAATCTTCAGGAACAGTATAAAAACCATGGCCAATACTTTCTGTTTGACCAAGAATATTAAAAAACTGGGGTGGTGTTTTAAACAGGTTGCGTAACTTTTTAATTAGTTGATAGGGTAGTAATTCGCCACCAAATACTATTAATCTTAATTTTGATTCTCTCAGAGATTCTGTATATTGTTGGTCTAAACTTTCTAAAGCAATGAGTCCATAACGCCACACAGAGGGTACACCATCAGAAATAGTAACACCACGTTTTTGAATTAACTCAAATAGACTTAAAGGAGTTCTGGTTTGTTCACGAGTAGCAAGAATACTGGTTGCACCTTGGGATAAAGGTAAAAATAATTGTCTGACTGAAGCAGTAAAAGAAAAAGATGCTGTATGGAGATAAATATCTTGATGATTAACTGGTAATATTTGAGCGATCGCCTGTAAATAAGCATTTACACTGGAATGGGGCATTTGTACACCTTTCGGCTTACCAGTAGAACCGGAGGTATAGATTAAATAAGCGAGATTTTCGGCTGTGACTCCACTCACTGGATTATGGGAACTTTGACAATCAATTTTTTGCCAATCTGTATCTAGACAAATTGTTGTAGAAGTTTCAGGAAGAGATACTACCAATTGTTGTTGTGTCACCACAAATTGCAACTTAGTATCTTCCAGCATGAATGCTATGCGTTCTTGGGGATAGGCCGGGTCTATAGGTACATAAGCGCCTCCAGCTTTAAGAATACCAAGAATACCGATAATCAGATCGAGCGATCGCTCTACGCACAAGCCGACCATGACTTCAGCACCTACACCAATACTCTGTAAATAATGTGCTAACTGATTGGCTTTAGCATTCAATTCTTGGTAGGTAAGTTGCTGATTTTCAAATATTGTCGCTACTGAATCTGGTGCTGCTTTTACCTGAATTGCAAATAAATCATGGATACAAACACCATTTTCTGGCAAATCATTGATGATTGTAGTTGTACTTGATAAATCTGAACTCAAATCTAATTTCATGTTATTCATCACTATAATTCCCAATTAATTTTTGATTGAATTTGTATTTAGATTCCTGATATAGCGTTTTCTAAGAGGGTGTTTGAAAAGTCCCTCATGGTGTATCAAATATTTTCAGATCCCCCTAAATCCCCCTTAAAAAGGGGGACTTTGACTCTAGTTCCCCCCTTGCTAAGGGGGGTTAGGGGGGATCTGTAAGTGCCTAAAATCACAACCTAAAACTTTTCAAACAACCTCTAATCTAATGAGGTACAAAATTATCTGTGTTTATCTGCGTTTATCTGCGTTTATCTGCGTTCCATAATTACTTCTTGTCCCTCACTTGCATGGGAACTGCTATAAAAAATTATTCCCTACTTATCTTTTGGTTGTAACTTTGCCAAATAGATTTAAATGGCTGTACTAATAAATTAATTGGATTATTAAATAAACTTGATTCCCCATCTGATAGACCAAAATCCAGCTTTTCATAACTTTGCGGTACGTATAAAGTCCCAAATATCCAATCCCAAAAAGACAAAATGTAACCAAAGTTTTTATCATGATGCTTTGGCTCAACACTATGATGAATGTGATGTTGGGCAGGACTCATCAACACATGACTAACCCCATGAGGGTAGTTCAACCAAATATGAGAATGTCGTAAGTTGGCGACAGTTAGATAAAACAGAAATATTTCCCAGTTAACTCCATAAATAGATAAATAGGAGACTTGATTTCCAAATAAATAAACCCAGATCCCTGTAGCAAAACCCAGCATTACTGTCGCCGCGCTCATACTTAAAAGCAAATCAAGGGGATGAGAACGATAAACAGTCATCGGAGTTAGTACATCCGCAGAATGATGGACTTTATGAAATTCCCAAAAGAATGAATTTCTATGAGCTAAATAATGGTAACAATAATAGGCAAAATCCCCCACTAAGGCCACAACAATACTTAATGTGACATAATGATACCACTGAGGATGGGTAATTAAAAAAGGAGTTGTTAAGTGCGTAATTTCTGTTAAATAATCACAAATGATATTGGCTAGATTTGGTAGAGAGAATATAATTGGTAATATTACAGATATTTCTAAGAGAGAAGATAAAAATAATACTTATATTCAGCGATCGCTGAAGGATGTAAATAAACTGCTTTTGGCAAAAGATACTGCCTTAAATTTATCTGTTTGTCTTGTTGAGATAACCCTAATTTATATATAATCAAAGCTAGTAACAAAGCCGAAAAAATGTATAACCAATAAATCTGAGATGAGCTGATAAATGGCACTAGGAATGGATAAAAAATTCGCAGATTTTGTATTTGTGTAATCATTTTAGATATTGGAAAAATAAAAATCTAGTAGATACTTCTGAAAATTATCTGGGGATTTGATATTTAAAGGAAAAATAGACATATTTTATACACAAGATGTATAATTTTTTGGGTATTTTCTAATCTATGTACCATATCATATAAAACCTATAACAGAACCTAATTATTTACAAACGCGAATTTATGAGAAATTCAAAGAAAAATGCTCAAAAACCATGAAAACTATCTTTGAAAAGTTAAAATCGTTCAATTACTTCTTTATCCTAAGTTTTACACGATTTTTAAGCTGTATTATATTTATGGTAATGTTTCCAAAATTACCAAAGAGCCATAATATTTTACATTGATGAAAAATACCCTAGAGGTATTAGATATTTCCTGATGGTGGCTTGTTGATAAAATACCAATGGCATTAAACCGAAACATTGAAAACTGGTGATAAATTCATGGACAATAACGAACTACCTTTATGTACACACAGTCTCAGAGTCGGTTTAGTGGGAACAGGCTATGCAGCTAAACTCAGGGCTGAGGCATTGCAACAAGATCCCCGAACTGATTTAATAGCCATAACTGGCAATCCTGAAAGAACAGCGGTTTTAGCCCAAGAATACGCAACTGAAGCGATGGATTCTTGGCAACAGCTAGTAGAACGAGACGATTTAGATATAGTGGTGATCTGCACCATTAATCAAGATCATGGTAAAATTGCTTATGCTGCCTTATCTAGCGGTAAACACGTCATTGTTGAATATCCTTTGTCTGTAGATGTCAAAGAAGCTGAAGAACTGATTGCTTTAGCAAAAACAGTCAACAAGCTTCTGCACGTCGAACACATTGAATTATTGGGTGGTTGGCATCAAACTTTAAAACAATACCTAGACCAAATTGGTGATTTGTTTTATGTTCGCTATAGTACCCTGAATCCCCAGCATCCAGCCCCGCGTAAGTGGACTTATAATCATGGGATGTTTGGCTTTCCCCTAATTGGGGCATTATCTCGGTTACATCGTCTGATTGATTTGTTCGGTGAAGTCTTCACTGTCAATTGTCACCAACGATATTGGCAAACTGAGTCTGATTATTACCAAACCTGTTTATGTTCAGCCCAATTATGCTTTGACAGTGGATTATTGGCACAGGTAATTTATGGCAAAGGTGAAACTTTGTGGCAATCAGAACGCAAATTAGAAGTTCAAGGTGAAAAAGGGGAAATAATTCTCGATGGTGATACCGGAATGTTAGTCTTAGCAGCAGGAACAAAGTTGATTGAAGTGGGAACGCGACGGGGTTTATTTGCCAAAGATACAACTATGGTATTAGACCATCTATTTGATGGTAGTCCCTTATATATCACCCCAGAACAAAGCTTATATGCTCTCAAGGTAGCAGATGCTGCACACAGAGCAGCAACAACTGGATTAACTATATTTTTAAAAGAGTAGATAGAAAATTAATGAAAATCGAAACCATAGTCATTTTATCCCAACGAGAAATCGAAAAAATGCGCCGTGCTGGCAGCTTGGCCGCCAAGTTATTACAACATTTAGAACCTTTGGTTAAACCGGGAGTTAGCACTCTACAATTGAATGATGAAGCGGAAAGATGGACTCAAAAGCATGGAGCAAAAAGCGCTCCTTTAGGTTATAAAGGTTATCCTAAATCTATTTGTACCAGTGTGAATGAGGTGATTTGTCATGGTATTCCCAATGCTAAACAAATTCTCAAGGATGGGGACATTATTAATATAGATGTTACGCCTATTGTTGAAGGTTATCATGGTGATACATCAAAAACATTTCTAGTGGGTAATCCTTCCCCCACAGCCCAAAAGTTAGTAGAGGTAACCCAAGAGTGTTTGCGGTTGGGGATTGCAGAAGTAAAACCAGGGGCAAAAATTGGGGATATTGGGGCAGCGATTCAAGAGTATGCGGAGTCTTTCGGCTTTTCTGTGGTGCGGGATTTTGTGGGACATGGAATCAGCAATATTTTCCATACTGCACCGGATGTTCCCCATTATGGCATCAGAGGTAGAGGCAAGAAACTTAGAGCCGGGATGGTGTTTACTATTGAACCAATGATTAATGAAGGCACTCACGAAGCCGAAATGCTGAATGATGGTTGGACTGCGGTAACAAGCGATCGCTTACTTTCTGCTCAATTCGAGCATACCATAGCTGTCACCGAAGATGGTGTAGAAATTCTGACTTTGCCAGAAAATTTATAGTCACCGAGTCAGGAGTCAGGAGTCAGGAGTCAGGAGTCAGGAGGAAGAAAGAAGGAGTCAGGAGTCAGGAGTCAGGAGTCAGGAGGAAGAAAGAAGGAGTCAGGAGTCAGGAGTCAGGAGTCAGGAGGAAGAAAGAAGGAGTCAGGAGTCAGGAGTCAGGAGTCAGGAGGAAGAAAGAAGAAGGAAGAAGGAAGAAGGAAGAAGGAAGAAGGAGGAAGGAGAAAATGCTTTTTATTGTCAACGAATTTGGACGTTGATTTTATAAGTTTTTAATGGTGGAAGATTTCTTTCCCAGGGACGTAAATAGTGAAGTTCTAGCATGGTTGAACCCAAATTTTGGGCTAAAAACCGGAAAACTTGATTTTCAGATGCTCCTGGGGCTTCTGCTTCTATTGGTTTTAATACTGAATCTCCCAAAGATTTGAGTTTATCAGGATCATTTTTAATAATTTGCCAACTATAGCCTGTTCCTGGGTTGGTTAACAATTCAACAATCATAATATTACCTTTTTGAATAATAATCTGACTGTTATTGTTAGTATCGTTGACAGTGATTTCTGAGTTAGACATGGGAGGAGTAGCAGCATTACTAACTTGAAAAATAATGGTCAAGGTAGTTAGCAGAGAAATAATCAAAAAGACTCGCTTGGTAAAAGTCATAATTTTAATCTACCTTGTCGAGTGAATTCAAAAAAATCAATTTAGGTCAGATAAAACTTGCGCTTTACCCAACCTAAAATCAAAAAATTATCGAGAGATGTTTTTGGAATTAACTTTAATTAATTCTGGATTGATTTGGAAGATGTTGATTTTTTTCAACAAGTCAGGAGAAAGCTTGTAGAAGTTGCTTCTGGCTTGAGTCCAAGCTGCGCCATAACCGATGCTATTACTGTTATAACCAATCCACATATAACCATTGTCACCCCAACCTGTACCCCAAGAATTTTTGATTAACCAAGCTTGTTTTTGATCATCCCAACCAATGAGGGTGACACCATGATTGATAGGTCCTTGTGCTTGTTCGTTAAATACGCCGCTAACATAACCTTGGAAAGCAGGAGTAACCCGCACTGCAACTGTTAATGGTCCATGTTTACACATAGCCTGTTTCATTTCTGCAACTGTGGGAATTCCACCATCAGGTTTGACATATCCCCAGGCTATGGAACGGTAGGGAGTGGCTATGCTGGGGTTGTAGGGATTATTGGTTGCTGTATAGGGTACAGTAGCTTCGGTAGCTGTGCCTTTGCTAATGAGGAAATCAAATGCTTTAGACCACCAACCACCACCACAACTACCTGAACCACCCCAGTTGATAATTTGCTGTTCTGAAGCATCAGCAGCAGTGTTATTCCGAATAAGGTTACTACCTTCGTAAGCTCCCAAGGTAGCAAATGCCCAACAACTGCCGCAACCTCCTTGGTTCCGAACTGGGGTAACTTTATTGAAAGTCCGCCAATCAAAGGATTTTGCGGAAGCAAAGCAGCCACGAGCTTTAATTAATTGTAATTCAGGGATTACTCCTGGATTAATGCGTTCAAATTTTTCGCGTTCGGCTAAATCAATATTTAAGATTTGTGCAGCAACGGCATTTTGGATATTAGCCTGTGTTGGTAAATCATCTGGTGCTTTGGTAGCGGCTAGTTGCTCTAGTTTATAATCTAAGGCTGTGGTGTAACCTACCTCAAAAGTTAGATTTTTTGACTGGATATCACGGCGTAATTCCAGTATTTGATTTTTAATGATTAAGGGAGCTTTTTGTTCTCGTTCAAGATAAAGGGGATTGATTTTTATTTGAGATAAATTTCTCTCTACAGTTGGAGAAGTGGGAATTCTTATTTGGCGTTGAATTGGTTGAGCAAAAGCTATGTTTTGGAAGATTCCCAAACTCAATAAAGCCGCACTAGATATTTGCAGAAATTTGGAATTTTTCATCAAATTAAATTATCCTCAAACTTATTAGTTAAGGTTTAGTCTGTTTTTTTTAAAGAGTTTTTTTTACCCATTGATGGGTATGGCTGTTGACTTGTGGTTTGTAGATTTAGTTCCAAGATTTTTGAATATTAAGAATTGTCAATTTCCTGTTAGATAGGTCAAAGAGCAGCGTCTTAGTATAATTATTTCTTTAAAGATTTAGAAACTTAAAGAATGGTCATTTTCCTAACTCTTATCTTCCTAATTTATTGGGAATTCCTTCACAACCACCGGGAATTGTCGGTCTGGTTTTTTCTCCACACCAGGTACAGCAATAGTAACGGGTAGATTCGGACATTCTTTGAGCATTGGTGAAGTCGGCATTTTCCACAACTGCGCCGGTGTGTTCTCCTGTTTCGTAGTTGGGTGGTTCGGTGCGACTGCGGGGGGATGCCTGTTCTCGTAAACCATAAAATAGGCGCACTCCATTTAAGTCAGCGTTGGTCAAATTGGCATCATATAAGATTGTGCGGGAAAGGTTGGCTTTGACTAAATCGCAATTGCTGAGATTAGCACGAATGAGGTTGGCTTCACTTAAATCTGTCCAGCGCAAATCATTGTCGGCTAAATCTGCACCTGCTAACATGACACCTAAGTCAATGACGCGCACTCCTTCTAAACGATCTTCGGCATAACCACCACTACCATCTAGAATAGCTCTTCCTAGTCGGCGATCGCGCTGGAGAGGAGAGAGTAATTTGGAACGGGAAAGAAACCGCAGAATTTTGGCTTTACCACTGCCATCTACACTACTAAATATAGCAGCGGTGCGTCCTTCAGCGATCGCTCTTTCTTGCGGCCAGTCTTCTAATAATCCTTCTTCATCTAATACTAAGTCGGAAACTCCTTGAAAGTAGGAGTCTATGGTTTGTTGTTGGGTAATGATATTTTGCTGTACAGTCAGTAGGTTTTGTTGGATAGTTAAGTCTTTGGAAATTACATATTGTCGCCATGCTACATAAACGGCGATAATGGCAATGGCAATTTGTCCCAATGCTCCAAACCATTCTGCTAAAGTACCAGAGGCATCCCAGTTAACTCTTCTTCCCCAACGCAGTAAGCCACTACCTAAATTAGTAAATCTGAATAAGCCAATTATTCCGACTATTACTCCTATTAAACCCACAAATACATTTCTATCTTGAGGTGAAAACCACTCTTGGATCACATTTCGCAACCACGGAAAGAGGATGAACAGTGATAACGCTAAGGTTGCCAAAGTTCCCAAAATGCCCAGAAATGAGTTATTAATGACAATACTAATGATAGTTGTGGCGATCGCCAAACTAGTGAATAATAAAATTCTGGGGGTGATAGCAGTTTGCAGGCTGGAGTTGCTCTCAACCAGAAATGCAGTTCCTTTGATCATATTTGTCTTGAAGGCAGATTGTCCAGATATTTGTTTTTTTTCTAATCCTTCTGTTAGTAATAAGTGATCACTACCACCAGTTTCTAATTCATCTTCTTGATTTATTTCTGAGTTAGATGAGTCAGGTTCAATTGTCATAATTTTTATTTTCCTCCCATCGTCTCACTATAAATTTCCACGCCGTAAAAATACTTACATTTACAGTATTATATACTTCTAATACCAAATTAAGATAAACCTGGATAAAATCAGATTTTTAGAATATTTGACCGCAGATAAACGCAGATAAACGCAGATAAACGCAGATAAATACCAATGATTATGATTCTGTGTCTCCATTAAGCAACAAGCAGTAAATTTTATCACAGATCGTTTAAAATTTTTGTGTGGGATGATTCTTTTTTAGGATGATTAAACCAGATTGATCTAGTTCAGCTAAGTTTGTACTTACCAATAATTGATTTATTGACTACGAGTATGGTATTGTATTCATAACTTCTGATGAAAACCTTATCCAAATCTTCATCTTGAGTTTACATAATCAAACAACAATTAAGCACAATTAGTTGATTTTGATACGACTTTTAACTTCTCATCAGTTTTAGGATAATTGTATGATTTTTGTAGGTGCAGTATGGTAATTTGGCGACAATTAATTGCCTCTAGTTTAATCAGTTTTTTGGCGATTGGCTGTAGTGATTTGGCAAATTCTTCACCAGATAATACCAAACAAGTTGTTCAAGAAAGCAATGTTAATCAACTAATTACAGAGGTACAAGATAGTCAAAAAGCAGAAAATTTATTACTACAGGGAAATGGCTTGTTAGATACCCATCGTTATCAAGAAGCTTTAGGGGTATATAATCAGGTGATAGCTATTAAAACCGATAGTGCGGAGACTTGGGTAAATCGCGGCAATGCTTTGATTGCGTTGCAACAGTATCCAGAAGCTGTAGAATCTTATGATAAGGCGATCGCTATTCGCCCAAATAAAGATGAGGCTTGGTATAATCGTGGTAATGCTTTAACGGCTTTACGAAATTACGAAGAAGCTGTAAGATCTTATGATGAAGCGATCGCTATTCACTCTAATAAACATGAGGCTTGGATTAACCGAGGCATTGCTCTGACTAAATTACAACGCTACAAAGAAGCTTTAGCATCTTATAATCAAGCAATTACTATCCAGCCTAATTTGCATCAAGCATATTATAACAAAGCTTGTAATTATGCCTTACAAAATAATCTAGAACTAGCAATTGATAACCTCAAAAAAGCTATTCAATTTGTCCCCAAAAAATATCAAAACTTAGCGAAAACTGACCCGGATTTTGATAAAATTCGGGGTGAACAGCGGTTTCAAGCATTATTACAATAACGAAAATAGTTAACTCTGCGCTATCAAACACCACTTTTACTTCTTCTTCTTCTTCTTCTTCCTGACTCCTGACTCCTGACTCCTGACTCCTGACTCCTGACTCGGTGACTCCCGACTCCTCCCCTATGTCCCAACTTCAACGCATTACTATTCATCCCCAGCAAGTTCAAGCCAACCAGCTTTTATTAACACCTCAACAACAACATTATTTGCTGCGGGTATTGCGCTTGCGAGATGGTGATAAATTTATTGTCATGGATGGTATGGGGAAATGGTGGTTAGCGCGGTTACAAGGGGAACAGGGAGAGGTTTTAGAACCGCTGGAGGTAAAAACTGAATTACCTGTGGCTATTACCTTGATGATGGCATTACCAAAGGGAAATGGATTTGATGAAATTGTCCGGTGTTGTACGGAGTTAGGAGTAACTTCTATTGCACCTATTTTGAGCGATCGCACCCTATTAAATCCCAGTCCCCAAAAACTAGAACGCTGGCAGCGCATAGCTTCAGAAGCCGCTGAACAGTCAGAACGGGCTGTTGTTCCCACCATCCTCCAACCCGTAGCTTTCAACACTGCCATAAAAGAAACTACTGCCACTCATCGTTATATCTGTGAAGCCCGTGGGGATTATCCTCATCTACAGCATGTAATCAATAAAACTGCAAATGAGATAATTATTACCATTGGACCAGAAGGAGGTTGGACAAATCAAGAACTAGAAATAGCCATAGCATCAGGATTTCAGCCCATTTCCTTGGGTCGTCGGATTCTTCGCGCAGTCACCGCACCCATAGTTGCGATATCTTTAATAGCAGCATATTTTGAATGATCTCCTTAAAACCATCAAAACAACATCTGATTATTTTTACCCGCTACCCAGAACCAGGGAAAACAAAAACCCGGTTAATACCTGCTTTGGGTGATGTTGGTGCTGCTAATTTACAAAAGCAGATGACTGAAGATACTATTTCTCAGGTTAAGGAATTACAAAAAATGTCTAAGACATCTGTAGAAATACGGTTTACGGGTGGCGATTTACAAGTAATGCTAAATTGGTTAGGAAATGATTTACTATATCAATTTCAAGGTGAGGGAGATTTAGGTAAAAGAATGGAGCGATCGCTAATCAATGCGTTTAATCAAAAAGCAGAACGAGTCATCATCATTGGTACAGACTGCCCTGATCTAAACTCGCAAATTTTAACAACCGCTTTCGAGCAATTAGAGGTTTTTAATCTTGTCCTGGGTCCAGCCCTGGACGGTGGTTATTATTTAATTGGATTACAACAACCAATAGCCGAATTATTTATGAATATTTCCTGGGGAACTGCTCAAGTATTCGTAAAAACAGTAGAAATTGCTCAAAAGTTAAATTTATCAATTGGCTATCTGCAATCTTTAGCAGATATTGATCGTCCAGAGGATCTTAACCCCTAAACTGTTTTCCTTGACAAATTATTGTTATTTATTCAGGAAAAAATTTGATACCCTAACCTTTCATCAAACATCCGCCTAAAGTCCGATTTTAAAGAAACTATGTTTAAATTCCCTCAAGTATTTCCCGTATTAGGTTTACCAGTGCATATAATGAGTAATTATCCAAACTGGTTATTAGATTGCTTAAAAGCAGGTCAAGGGACTCATGTAGTCACCCTCAATGCCGAAATGACTATGCAAGCAGAGCGCAATCTCCCATTAGCAAAAATCATTAAAAATGCTGAATTAGTTATTCCCGACGGCGCAGGAGTAGTTCTCTATTTACAATATTTATTAGGACAAAAAGTGCAACGGTTTCCCGGAATTGAATTAGCAGAAAGCCTTTTACAAATAATAGATCAAGAACAAACATCTGCTTCAATATTTTTCTATGGAGGCGCACCAGGAATAGCCGAAAAAGCAGCAGATTTATGGGAAAAACAACTTCCCACTCTCAAAATATCCGGCACACATTCTGGTTATCATTCCCCAGCAGAAGAACAACAGTTATTGCAAACTCTGACTCAACTACAGCCACAAGTAATATTTGTTGGTTTGGGAGTACCACGTCAAGAATTATGGATTGCTGAACACCGTCATTTGTGTCCTCACTCCATTTGGGTAGGTGTTGGTGGTAGTTTTGATATTTGGTCAGGAATAAAAACTCGCGCTCCCCGTTGGTTAGCAAACAATAATTTAGAATGGCTATATAGACTATATCAAGAACCTTGGCGGTGGCAACGAATGTTAGCCTTACCAGAGTTCGTTTACAAATCCTTGATTTATCGTTGGACTAGGAAAGATGTTAATCGTTGGGAGTTCTGAGTTCAACGGCAATACGGAAACAGTTCACAACGAAGAACGACAAACTCAACGTCAAGTTGTGTCATCATCCTGTGGTGCAAGTTAAAGATGGAAAATTATATCGCAAGTAATCAACAACAAGATCCCCGACTTCTTAAAGAAGTTGGGGATCTAAAAATTTTTGTATATTTTGCACAAATGCTACAGTGTTTTCTAAATGAATATTATGTCCGACTTGAGGAATTATTTGTAATTTAGCCAAGTTGCATTTTTCAGTCATAGCGATATTAATATCAATAAATTTTTCGTCTTTCTCACCAACTAATAATAATAGAGGAGTAGTATTTTTAGTTAGCAATTCCCATAAACTAGGTTGAGAACCTGTTCCCATAAACTGTAATGACTTGACTAGGTTTAAAGGATGATTTGTTAATCTACTGGATATCATAGATTGGTATTGAGGATGATTTTTGATATCACCAAAAATTGGCTGTTGATACCAATTATTGAGAAAGTTATAAAAATCATCTTGATTGATGATTCTAGATAGTTTTCTGGCTATTTGAGTATCACCTTTAATTCTGGCTAATCTTGCGGTTTCTGTTGCTAAACCTGGAGAAGCAGATTCTAAAATGACTTTAATAAACCTATGGGGAAAATGCAAAGTCAAATATAAAGCCAATCTTCCTCCCATTGAGTAACCAATTAAATAACATTGGTCAATTTTTAATTCATCTAATAATTGAATAATAGCTGCGGCTGTAGATGCCATAGGATAGCATTCATCGTCTAAAACTTGAGTTTTGCCATGCCCAGGTAAATCAATGGCCAGATAGGAAAAATCAGCAAATAGTAATTTTATAACTTGATCAAATTCATGAATATTACCCATGAACCCATGTAAAAACAGAATTATTGGTTTGTTTGGTTGATGATTTAAATAATAGTGAAATTGATATTTATGGATAATCAAGGTAAAAATCTATCTAAAGCAGCTTTTAATTGTTCAATCTCTAATTCTATATTCCCCTTTTGGGCGGCTCTACCGATACACTCAGTTAAATGTTCATCTAGGACAATTCTGGCTACTTTATCTAATGCCCCACGCACAGCAGCAATTTGTAATAATACATCAGGACAAGGGGTATTTTGCTGTACCATTGTTTTAATTCCGCGAACGTGACCTTCTATGCGCGATAGTCGGTTAACAATCCGCCGTAATGACTCTTCACTGTGGACATGAGGATGAACAGAATCAGCCTGATTGTGTATATGATCTGGATGGTTGTGATCTGATGTAGGTAAAGATTCGTTAGTTACTGGGTTTGCTCCATTCATGGGTATTCTCTGCATATTTTTTAGCCATTTTGGCTGTAATTAATATTTTAGCCCAGAGAGCGCAGGGGAAGATGAAAAAATATCCTGCACTTTGAGCCAAGATTCCGTGAAATCAAAGAAACTTTAATATGAGCGAAAATGTCAATAAACCAGAATTCTGATCTGAATCTGTAAAAATAGGTGTAGATAGATTTATCAAGAAACAGCAAAAATTAGACTTGTAGATTAGGTTGTGATTATGCGATTGTCCCAAATGTCCCGGTCTATCCGAAAACTCAGTACCCATATTTTAGCGATTTTTATAGGAGTGATGTTGACTTTCACCTCCCTGCGGGTATTACCTTCAGCCGCAGAACCGGGTCCGAATCCTGTCACTGAGTCATTGACGAAAATTGCTCAAAAGCCTTCTCCCGCTACGGCTGTGATTGGTAGTCATAGTTTTGTGACAGCAGCGGTCAATCGGGTAGGTTCAGCAGTGGTGAGAATTGATACAGAAAGAACGATTACGCGCCGAAATGATCCGATGATGGAAGATCCGTTTTTTCGGCGGTTTTTTGGTGATAGCTTTCCCCAACAATCACCGACTGAACAGTTACGGGGTTTAGGTTCTGGTTTTATTATTGATAAAAGTGGCGTAATTCTCACCAATGCTCACGTAGTTGATAAGGCTGATAAAGTCACAGTCCGTCTGAAAGATGGTCGCACCTTTAAAGGTAAAGTTCAAGGCATTGATGAAGTTACAGATTTGGCTGTAGTTAAGATTAATGCTGGTAAGGCTTTACCTGTTGCAGATTTAGGTAATTCTGATCATGTTCAGGTAGGAGATTGGGCGATCGCTGTGGGTAATCCGCTAGGATTTGATAATACCGTCACCTTGGGGATTGTCAGCACCCTCAAACGTTCCAGCACTCAAGTAGGAATCAGTGATAAACGGTTAGACTTCATTCAAACTGACGCAGCTATTAACCCCGGTAACTCCGGTGGACCATTATTAAATGGTTTGGGAGAAGTGATTGGCATTAATACTGCAATTCGCGCCGATGCGATGGGGATTGGCTTTGCAATTCCTATTGATAAAGCTAAAGTAATCGCTGCTCAATTGCAACGTGATGGCAAAGTTGCTCATCCCTACTTAGGTGTGCAAATGGTGACACTAACACCGGAATTAGCAAAACAAAATAACAATGATCCTAATTCCATGTTTGCAATTCCTGAAGTCGCGGGTGTTTTAGTCATGCGGGTTGTTCCTAATTCTCCGGCTGCAACTGCGGGTATCCGTCGCGGAGATGTGATTTTGCAAATTAACAATAACCCTATTACTAGTGCTGAACAGTTGCAAGGCGTAGTAGAAGACAGTACCCTTGGTCAAGCGTTGCAAGTGAAAGTGCAAAGAGGTAATCAGACACAGATGCTTTCGGTTCGTACCGCTGAGTTGAAAGATATTTCTTAGTTAGTTTTGAATTTTGAAAATGGGGGTATGCGTAGGTATACCCCTGACTATATCTATTTCTGCTTTAATCGTCTAAGTGTAAAAGTTTGCGGTAAAAAGATGTAGGAAAATCGCTGATGCTATTTCGCTTAGAGTTTTCCATTAGTTCAATTAAAAAACTAATAAATTCAAAACTTGGCATCATTACTTCATAAGTTAGTTCAGAGTTAGTGTCAAACTGGATTCGGCAAATGGTTGAATCTAAAGGTAAAGTGGCATCATTCCAAGTCGCAACAAAAGAAATATTCTTACCACCCTCAATTTTACGCTGTCCCTCCAACTCACGTGTTTTATAAAGACTGATGGCATAGGGTAATAAATTTCGCTTACTACCCTGAATATAAGGTAAATAGACGGTAGCTTGTTGTTGATTTGCAGGTTGGAGTTGATCAAAAGACGTATTACCAGACATTTTTGTAGATTCCTTCAATTATTCGCCATTTTTTGGGAGTTTGGGTTAAGCCAAGCCAAACCCAACCTCCGAATTCAGGCTTTTTTTACTTTAGCTAAGGTATTGTCAAACTAAAGTGGCTGTGGCTTTGAGGGCAAAAATTTTCTCAATTATATCTTCAACTACCTGATCCGGTGTCGAAGCGCCAGAAGTAACCCCAACTTTAATTTTCCCTACTGGAAGCCAGTTTTCTGTAATTGCCAATTCTCCTGTTAATTGCCGATGTTCAATGTTATTAATTGATTGAATCCGTTCCACACAATCAATGTGATAGGAAGGAATATCCCGATCAAAAGCAATTTGTTGTAATTGGGTAGTATTTGATGAATTAAACCCCCCAATAACTATCATTAAATCTACCTTTTCTTCCACTAATTCCAGCATAGCATCTTGACGTTCTTGAGTAGCATCACAGATAGTATTGAAATTTTGAAAATGCTGATTTAACTCTGCTGGTCCATATTTCTGCATCATGGTTCGCTCTAGCATTTTCCCGATTTTTTCGGTTTCATCTTTGAGCATGGTTGTTTGGTTAGCAATACCTACCCGTTCTAAATCTTGATCAGGATCAAATCCCGCAGAACAAGCTTTAGCAAACTTAGCTAAAAATTCCTGACGATTGCCACCATTGAGAATATAGTTAATGATATATTCTGCTTCTTGTAAATTTAAAACAATCAAATATTTCCCAGCAAAAGAACTGGTTGCAACGGTTTCTTCGTGCTTGTATTTTCCGTGAATAATTGAAGTGTAATCACCTTTTTTGTGCTTTTCGACAGTGTTCCAAACTTTAGAAACCCAAGGACAGGTAGTATCAACAATTTGACAACCTTTATCATTGAGAATTTGCATTTCTTGAACACTGGCACCAAAAGCTGGTAAAATCACCACATCACCGCTACCAACAACAGAAAAGTCTTTTACTTGATCAATAACGGGAATAAATTCTACCTGCATTTCCTGCATTCGTTTATTCACAGATGGATTGTGAATAATTTCGTTAGTAATCCAAATGTGTTCTGTCGGGAAATGCTGACGGGTTTCATAGGCCATGGCTACAGCCCTTTCTACACCCCAACAAAAGCCAAATGCTTGGGCTAGTTGGATTGTGACATCACCACGGTTGAGAGTGTAGTTAGAATTGCGGATTTCCTGAATTAAGTTACTTTGAAACTCAGACTGTAACTGAGTGGCTACTTCCGCCTGATGACCAAAGCCCTTACGATTATAATTGGCTGAATGTTGGAGGCTGCGTTTAAAAGCTTTTGTATCCATTTGAGATTGACCACTAATAATTACTATTTTTGATTTTCTCGCGCTTGGAGCCGATTTAGATAGAAATTTTGGATTTATATCCTATTTGTTGACTTTACCTTTTGTGGTTGAGGAAGTTGGGGTGTTAGTTGTTGGTTAGTATACATTTGCAAAGCAGTCCGCCAAACTAGATAACCAGGGGGACTCAGATGTAAACCGTCGGTGGTAAAATTTGAACGAAGATTACCTTGTTGATCGGTGAATAGGGGATGTAAATTGAGATATCTCGCGCCTTTTTTAGTAGCGATGTTATTCAGTTCCTGATTTAATTTGCGAATTCGAGAATTGGGAATAGCTAGGAGTTTTTCTTTTCCTTCCCAAGTTGTCCCCCCCGCACCATGTGGCAAAATTGACTGAATGACAATTTCTGCTTGGGGGTGTTTTCTGCGTAGATAGCTGATAATTTGGCGATAATTAGTGAGAATTTCCTGATCCTCTAGCCCGCGAATTAGATCATTAATACCTACCATCACCAAAATCATATCTGGTTGGGTGCGGTCAAAGAAATCTAATCTTTGTAACAGTCCATTGCTAACTTCCCCGGAAATTCCTTGATTTAGCCAATTTCTATCTTCCGGTAATAATTCTGGTGGAAACCATAAACTCAGAGAATCTCCCGCTAGTATGGTTAACCGTTGGGGATTTTTGTCAGCGGTTATTTTAGCTTCTTGCTTGAGCATATCCAACCATTGGGGATAACTGAGTTGATGACGGGAGCCTAACTCTGGTGGTACATATTGATTTTTCCAGTTAAGGTTAACTGGTTCTGGGGGATTTGGGATAGCTGTCGTTGCTACCACAGGGGTTATTTTTTGCTGTCGCCAAATCAATAAAATGACCGCTAACATTAGGATAAGGTTAGTTAACAGTGACAAGAATCCCCAAGCAGGAAAGGTTTTTACACGGTTAAACACGACTGATAAAAATGACCAATATTAAACTTCATTGTAAATCTGGTAAGAGAGATACACAAATAAAAAATCTGCCAAAATTTCTGGTGGAGTTTTCTAATTGGTAATTGAGATCAAGATTATAGGATTAACGGCTCAGAATCTAGTTTCTTTGGGAAAATGCGGTTTATTTCTGAATGTAGAGACGTTACCTATAACGTCTCTACATTATCTATATCCATTTGTTAGAAATTCGATCTGCAAACTCGGAGTTATAACCTTCTTCTCCGTGTTCGTTAATATCCAAACCTTGATCTTCAGTTTGATCCGGAACTCGTAAACCAATTGTAGCCGCAATAATTTTGAGAATGATCCAAGTCCCGACAGCCGCAATGATATAGGCTAGGGCGATCGCTCCTAATTCTACAAATAATTCACCGAAGTTACCACGCAATACCCCATCTTTACCGCCGCTATTAACTTCGGTTGTCGCTAAAATAGCTGTTAAAATTGCGCCAATCGTCCCACCAACACCATGAACGAAATAGGTATCTAAGGCATCATCAATCCGCAACTTGTGCTTGAAACTGACAGCATAGAAGCAGAAGAAGGCGGTAATAAAACCGATGAGAATTGCTCCTAGAGGTGTGACAAATCCGGCGGCTGGGGTGATCCCAACTAAACCAGCTACCGCACCTGTGGCCGCGCCTACTGCGGTGGGTTTTCCCCGTAATGTGGCTTCTAAAATTAACCACATTAATCCCCCAGCGGCGGCTGATGTATTGGTAGCAACAAAGGCTACGGTAGCTACTGTTCCTGCGGATAAGGCGCTACCAGCGTTAAAGCCGAACCAGCCAAACCAAAGTAAGCCAGCACCTAACAAAATAAAGGGGACGTTATGGGGAGGGCTAAGACGATCTGGATAGTTTTTTCTGGGGCCGAGAACAATTGCTGCTACCAATGCTGACACACCGGAACTAATATGCACTACTGTCCCACCAGCAAAGTCTAGAGCGCCGATGCCGCCATATAAACTTAAAAATCCTCCTTTTGCCCAAACCATGTGTGCCAGGGGTGTGTAGATGAAAGTTGACCAGAGCAGGACAAATAGGCAATAGGCGCGGAAACTCATCCGTTCGGCGATCGCTCCTGAAATTAAGGCTGGGGTAATAATTGCAAACATGGCTTGATAGATCATGAATGCTTGATGGGGAATTGTTCCAGCATAGGAATTCATATCAGCGTAGGCTGGATCTGCGGCTTTGAGGGCATCTTCATAGCCCATGTGGGGTAAATAGCCTTGAGTTTCTAAACCCACATTTCCAAGTATCCAATTCCAACCACCGATGATGGAGTTACCTGGTGCAAATGAAAGGCTATAACCCCAGAGAATCCAGGTGACTCCGACAATGCCCATCAACACAAAACTCATCATCAATGTGTTGAGGATATTGTGCGATCGCACAAACCCACCATAAAAGAAGGCTAATCCCGGTGTCATTAGCAATACTAAGGCTGATGAAATCAGCATAAATGCTGTATCGCCTGAATTAGGAGGGGGTGCAGCAGCGGCTTCTGCAAGGGCATTTCCTGTTAATAACCCTACCAACATAAATAGGGTTAAACACCCAATAATGACTACTTTTTTGAACATTTATTTTCGCTCCTCTGTGTCTACAATATTAGTCTTAATCAAATATAATTCGTATTATTTGCTACTTTTTTCTGTCTTTAAAGTTACTTAATGTTTAATTTTTCAGTAATTTTCACAAAAATCTGATCTTTTATCTAACTTAAAATTTGCACTAAGGTTCATTTTATTATGCAATATTTACATTTCGTTGATACTTTGCGGTTTTAAAGTTCTGGTTTTTGCTCTTTCTAAAGCAGTTAAAAGACGCGCTGCATTTTGAGATGAGCGCAGTAAATGAGTTGTTTCTAATCAACTTTCTAATTCGTCAGCAGCAATAGGGGCGAGGTTTGCACCATCAGGTTGGGTAATCATCATTACTTATCTATCTGCAACTACTTGAGCGCAGATGTCAGCTAGGTTATTACGAGCATCTGTTAGGTTTGTTTGGTTGGACATGGTGGGATTTTTCCTTTCTGGATCAATATCTCCAGCTTTGCCAGAACTAGCCCACCATAGTGGGTAGCATCCATAATCAGCCATGAGTTTGATTTTTTCTATTTTAAACAGCATCTACCAATTCAAAATGAATTTTTTTACCAACAACTCTAGCAGCTTTATCAATTGTTTCTAAGGTAACAGAATGATTATCAGGAGATAAAAGTCTATCAACAGATGATCTACTTGTTTTCATTTTCTCAGCCATTGCTGTTTTAGTAATATTTTTCTCAGCCATTGCGGTTTGAATCTGCCAAGCAATTACTCTTTTAATAGCTATTAAATTGATTTCGTCTAATGTTCCTTCTTCTTCTAAAAACGCATCAAGAGAAGAACCAATATAAGGATTTTCTTTCATATTTATGCCTCCAATCTGTGTTTGCGTTCTAAGGCTAAATCCAATTGTTGTTTTGGGGTTTTTTGACTTTTCTTAATGAAGCCATGCAGCAATATCATTTTACATTCATAGAAACAAAATAACACACGAGCAATTTTATTTTGTGGTAAATTTGTTCTGACTTCAAATAATCCATCACCCATTGGCCGACAGGTAGGCATTCCAATTGGCCAACCAAATTTAACTGTTTTGATATCAGCACCAATCAAAAATCTTTCCTCTTTAGATAAACAAGCATTACGAGTTTTTGAAGCTCTACTAGCATAAAGTTGTCTTCCTAAACCTACGCCCCTACAGACTCCTTAGCTGCATACAAAACCTCAGCCGAAATATCCTTAAACCCACGCTCACGGGCAAACTTTTCAGTATTTCGCTTCACTTTCCCGCGCACAAAACCAGGAATCTTATTCAATTATGCTTGGCCATCTTTTGTCCAATTCAAACCAGATTCGGCGGAAATTCCTTTGGTAATTACTTCCTTTGTATCGTGTCCAGCAAAGATTTCTAATAAGTGATCTTCCATTCCCAAAGTGAAGGAATTGTAGATTAAATCCGTGATTTGATTTGTGCCTTCATAACCCATAAATGGTTTGTAACCAATGGGGAAATTCTGAACGTGAATTGGTGCTGCAATCTTAACAAAGCTTTACGCAGAAATTTCACTACTTTCAATAACTATGGTTTTCAACATAGACATGGTATAATTACAATTATTATTGATAGCAAACAATACTGTGTTAACCCCCATCCTGGTTTAACTGCGGGAAGCTACCAATATAATCGGACTTATGGTAAACTCAGACTCTTAACTTCGCTGCAATGCCATCCTCCGCGAAAAAGAGGCTAGTAATTATCTAAGTTATAAATCAATCTGTTGCCTCTGTGTATTAAAATATTGATGCAGTATTTTCTCTGGAAAAGTTGTACCCAAAAACTTCGTTTCTACATTTGTAAGATTTAGGATTAAACTATGAAATTTCCATTAGCTGCCCCCGTATTAATTGCAACTTTAACTCTATCTAGTGGTTTAGGATTAACGTCCACAGTCCAAGCCAAGCCTCCTGTAGATAATTCAGTCAATAATGTACCCGTTGATAATGCAGGGGTTAGTGATTCAGCGGTCAATGGTACTAAATTTAGTTGCGTTGCGGAAAATAATGGTAACGTGGCTACAATTGGTCAACGTCCCGGTGGACAGCCAATTCCTTTAATTATTTGGACTAAAAAGGGTGCTGATGCTTTTGGTGGAAAGTATAGTCCACAAAAACGTTGCGGTATCGTCACACCAAAATTGAATAAAGCTGTAGCTGACAGTGGTGGTAGTTTGAAAGATGTCGTTTTAATGACTGGCAAGGTTAGTGGTAGTACCGTAATTTGTGTAGTCTCGATGACAGATAGTGGTTGTAATCAAAACAATGTTCTGCTGACGCTGAAACCGGAAAATGCTGAAAAAGCAGAAGAAATTCTGTCCCAAATCGTGAAAATTAGCCGTGAAGGTTCGAGCGCGACTGCAATTTTAGAAACAACTGATAATCGTGTTCAAGTAAATTTAGGAGATTGGGAAAAAGCAACTATGGGTAATGCAAATCGTAAATCTGCAACTCCAAAATTTTAGTTGATTATTTTGTCAGGGTTTAGCGAAAAATACTGAACCCTGATTCCTACTTATTTTTTTGTCATTTTTTATCAATTTTCGGAAAATTATTGCATGATCAATCATATTTTTTTCTTATATAAAAAATCTTTTCTAGGATTACTCCTGACTATATTTATGAGTAAGTTTGTTCTGGACTCAAATGCTCAAGCTGTAACTTTATCTGAGCAAGATTTGAGAAATTCAGTCCAGACAATCAATGTCAATGCCTCAGAAATTGCCAAACAAGTAACTGTCAGAATTATCACTAAGTTTGGTTCTGGATCAGGAGTAATTATTAAGCGTTATGGGCAAACTTATCTAGCACTAACAAATCATCATGTAGTGGCAGATAACCCTAAAAATGGCTATCAAGTCATGACGGTTGATGGTAAGCTGTATTCAGCACGGGATAGGACTCAAGTTAAAATTGCGACCTTGGACTTGGCATTGGTAGAATTTACTAGCCAACAAAACTATCAAGTAGTAGAATTGCAGAAATTACCAAAAATACTAGAGGGAGAAAAAGTATATGCAGCAGGGTTTCCGGCCTGGAATTTTATCCGAGAAGGAAACAAAATTACCAGATTTGAAGAAACTCGTAATTGGGGAATTAGAGCTTTTCATTTAACAACGGGAAAGATCGAAATGCAACTTGCGAAAACACTTCCTGGAGGTTACCAAGTTGGTTATACTAATGATGTTAGGCAAGGGATGAGCGGTGGACCACTTTTAAATCAAAAAGGAGAATTAATAGCAATTAATGGCTTATTAAAGTATCCCTTCCAGGGGATTAAGGCTTTTACTGATGGTTCTGTACCTAATCAACAACTTTATGCAAAAATAGACTCTTTAAGTTGGGCTATTCCTATTACTAAAGTCATTGATTTTATGGAGACACAAAATCTAGTTGAGCAAAATTTACATAATTACTGAAAAAAAATCAAAAATATTGAATATGCTTTTAATAACTAATCAATTAACTAGGGTGTTTCTGGGGATATCGGCAATAACAGCAATGGCTATAACTATTCCAGTATTAGCTAACAGTGTACCTCAAGGAATCGCCGAAAATGTCAGAGAATCTATAGTCCAAATCAATAGCAAAGATAATGGTTCTCCTGGAGGTTCAGGAGTGATTATTGACGAAGAAAATAATATTTACACTGTATTAACTGCCAATCATGTTGTTTGTAGTGCCATAAAACGACCAGGGAAGATTAATTGCTCTCAAGATATCAACTACTCAATTCGTACCTACACAGGGAAAGAGTATGTTATGAAAAATCGTCAAGTTTTACAGACAGATCAAAATGGAGTTGATTTAGCAATTATTACATTTCAAGCTCCAGACTCAGAATATTATCGTCCTGTTGTTATTGAAGATAAGCCATTGGAAATTGGTACAGACATTTTTGTTGCTGGTTTTCCAGCCGTATTTGGCAAAAAAGGTGCAGATAGAGACTTTGCTTTTACAGGAGGGAGAATTGTTTTTAATCAGAATCTCCGAAATGGCTATAGTTTGGTTTATGATGCCAATACTTTGACTGGTAATAGTGGAGGAGGTGTATTTGATATTAATGGCAATCTTGTAGCCATTCACGGACTTGCAGATGCTACTAAATCGGGATTTAATGCCGGCATTCCTATTAAAACTTATTTGCAGTTAACCAAAGGGAAAGTTATCTCAAGTGACACGGAGACAATCCCCCAATCTGAGCCAGCAAAAATCTCCTCCAATGACCGAAATTTGCAGATTATTCAAAATTTCGGATACAATCCTACAGCTTGTGAACCTGGTAGACAAGTAGTATCAATTATGTTTGGCAATAAAGAATACTGTGTTGAGCCTAGACCTCCTTTAACTGGTCTAAAATACCGATATAATTCGACTACTAATCAATTAGAGCTTTTCGATGCACCAAAATCTAATAACCCTAATAACCCTAATATAGGTTTATAAGGAAAATGCCGCCAAGGTGGAGATTTTAAATTTTATTGAAAATGACACAAAAAATGTTAATGTAAATAGCTTTAAAATACCCTGTCATTTATCAATATGTCAGTCTCTATCACTATCTCTCAACTGCTTGAAGAACTTCAAGCTGAATCGGTGAATGTATCTGCGTCTACCTTAACTCAGTTGGGGATGGGGATACAAACAGATACTCGCATTTTGCAACCGGGTGAAGTCTTTTTGGCTTTGCGAGGAGAAAAGTTTGATGGACATGATTTTGTCGCGACAGCGATCGCTAAAGGGGCTATAGTTGCCATAGTTGATCATGCTTACAAAAATCCCGGTTTTCCGGTTTTGCGGGTTAAAGATACTTTAAAGGCATATCAACAAATTGCTAAATGGTGGCGTGAAAGCTTTACTATTCCTGTAATTGGCATCACAGGTTCAGTAGGGAAAACCACAACTAAAGAATTAATTTCCGCAGTTTTAGCCACAAAAGGAAAAGTTCATAAAACCTACGGGAATTTTAATAATGAAATAGGAGTCTCCAAAACCCTGTTAGAAATGGGTCGAGAAAATGACTTTGCTGTGATTGAAATGGCAATGCGAGGCAGGGGACAAATTGCCGAACTGACAGAAATTGCTAAACCGACAATTGGGGTAATCACCAATGTGGGAACTGCACATATTGAGTTACTTGGTTCAGAAGAAGCCATTGCTGAAGCTAAGTGTGAATTATTAGCAACAATGCCAAATGATAGTATCGCCATTCTTAATCATGATAACCCCTTATTAATGACAACAGCAGCGAAATTTTGGCAAGGGAAAGTTATCAGTTATGGCTTTTCTGGTGGTGATATCCAAGGAAAATTAATTGATAGTGAAACTGTAGAAGTTGCTGGCATCCGTTTACCTTTACCTTTACCTGGTCGTCATAATGCTACCAATTTTTTAGCAGCTTTAGCAGTAGCTCAGGTATTAGAAATTGATTGGCAATTATTACAATCTGGGGTCATGGTAAATATGCCCACAGGTAGAAGTCAACGCTTCACTTTAGCTAATGATGTGGTGATTTTAGATGAAACCTATAATGCCGCCCCAGAAGCCATGTTAGCGGCTTTGCAGTTGTTAGCAGACACACCAGGAAAGCGGAAAATTGCGGTTTTAGGGGCAATGAAGGAATTAGGAGAAAGATCCCCAGAACTTCATCAAAAAGTCGGGGAAATGGTCAAAAGTTTGCATCTTGATGGATTATTAGTATTAGTTGATGGTAAAGATGCGGAAATTATGGCTAATAGTGCCGATAATATATCTTGTGAATGTTTCACTAATCATACCGATTTGGTAACAAGATTAAAAACATTTATGCAAACAGGCGATCGCTTATTATTCAAAGCAGCCCATTCTGTGGGATTAGATCGAGTTGTCAACCAATTACGGGCAGAATTCACCAATTAAAAAGAGTTGAAAATTGTATTTTCAATATGTTGTCTATTTGCTATAGTTTAGACAAAACAAACTTAATTAAGTCGGTATTTTCTCAAAAATATCATCCACAAGAAAATTACATCTTTTGTAGAGATGTTCCATGAAACATCTCTACCATATAGCAAAAAACAATCTAAAATGTCGTTTAACGAATGAAAATAAACCATTAATTGTTATCAATAGCGAGACAAAAATATTTCAATAAAGTCTTATCCATTGAGATCAAAGCCTTGAATTTATGGATTATTTTTGGAAGAATCAAAAGTAAGGTTAGTCAATATCAAGTCTAATCTCATTTGTTTGATATCAAGACAATATATAATAAGGAGGAATTATCATGGCTAATATCCAAATATCTGCACTACTTCCTGTCGGTTATGATTTATTTAATGATCCCGCTAGTTTTCTCAATGAACTAGCTAATGAGGAAGTACAAAATGTTATTGGTGGAGGTTATGGTGGTTATGGTAGAGGTTATGGTGGTTATAAGAACTGTTGCTGCTGGGGTTGCTGCTGTTAGTTAATTCACAGCTATTACGAATAGTCAAAATAGTAATTTTTATTTTTTATTACTATTTTGACTATTAAATTGTATTTGATCAAGACGAGATATCAAGGAGGAATTATCATGACTAATATCCAAATATCTCCACTACTTCCTGTAGGTTATAGCAATCGTGAAATTCTGACTTCTGTTGTAATTACTTACCAAAAGAAAACAATTGTGGAGAATTTTTTCGCCACATAATTACCAAAAGATTAGTTAATAAACAGGTAATTGCTAGGGATAACAAAATATAAGTTGGTGGCATAACTACACCAATCATGAACCAAGTGTAAACGTGCAGAAGCATGATACTAGCAAACAGACAAGCAAATCCAACAGATATCCACACCTGAAGCATGGGACGATTTAGGAAGGTGAGGACAATTGTGAATAAGGTTGTCAGGATATTAGCTGGAACAAGAAAGGCACAAATGCCTATACAGTTGTTGCGGGAAAATTCGATTAAGGTGTTGAAATCTAACATTAATTTTTGGGGATAATTGTAGGTTCTTATTATTAAGTTTTATTATCAATAATATCATTAATAAAATCATAGTACCTTAAAAGTGAGTAATTACGCCATTTATGTAACAATTTTTAAAGAATTAGCCTTGGCAACTAAATTTATTAATGATAGAGACGCTGTCAGAAACGTCTCTACAATGTCTCCCAGATGAAAAACTCTCTCCGATTAACCCATCAAAATCACAGTATCAATAACGTGAATCACGCCATTATCAGCATCAATATCTGCTGCTAAAACTGTGGCATTTTTTACCTCAAAACCATCATCACAATTAATTTTAATAGGAGAACCTTCCACAGAAGTTACAGTACCAAGTTTTGCTAAATCAGCCTTTGTTAACTTACCAGGCACGACGTGATAGGTTAAAATCCTTGCTAACTGAGGAATATTTTGTAATAAAGTTGTAATCGTGCCTGGGGGTAACTTAGCAAAAGCGTCGTCAGTTGGTGCAAATACGGTGAATGGACCAGGACTTTTTAATGTTTCCACTAACCCAGCAGCTTGGACAGCCGCCACTAAAGTTTTAAACGCATCATTACTAACTGCAATATCAACAATATCAGGCATTGACTTTACCTCTCATCTACCAAAGGTTCTAAAAAATAGTAAATCATGTTTAAGTTTTATTAATGACAATTCTGATAAAATATATTCTGATGATTTTCTGAATATTTTTTTATACATAAAATGGATAAACGCACTTATGCAATATTGGGGACTGGTGCATTAGGTGGATTTTATGGTGCAAAACTGCAAAAATCCGGTTTAGAAGTTCATTATCTACTCAAAAGTGATTATCAACAGGTAAGCGAACAAGGTTTAATTATTGAGTCTAAAGACGGTGACTTTACCCTTTCTCAAGTTAATGCCTATAACAATGTAGACAAGATGCCACAGTGTGATGTGGTTATAGTATCACTAAAAACTACCCAAAATCAACTTTTACCAGATTTATTACCGCCAATAGTTAAAGATGACGGGGTAGTATTGGTATTACAAAATGGATTGGGTATAGAAGCAGAAGTTGCGGAAATTGTGAATAATGTCCACGTTATTGGGGGTTTATGTTTTCTCTGTTCTAATAAAGTTGCACCAGGACATATTCATCATTTAGATTATGGACAAATTACATTAGGTGAATATACATCTAATTATCAATCAATTGGCATTACTAAAAAAATGCGAGAAATTGCCGCAGATTTTGAAAATGCCGGTATATCAATAGAACTATTAGAAGATTTACTATTAGGACGTTGGAAAAAGTTAGTTTGGAATATTCCCTATAATGGCTTATCTGTGATTCTTGATGGGAGAACCGATGAATTAATGACAGATATATATACTCGTCAGTTAGTAGAAAGTTTGATGTGGGAAGTAGTTATAGGGGCAAAAAGTACGGGCAGAATTATTCCTGAAAGTTTCGTTCAAACCATGTTAGATTACACCGTGAAAATGAAACCTTACCGCACCAGCATGAAAATTGATTTTGATGAAAAACGTCCTTTAGAATTAGAAGCAATTTTTGGTAATCCATTAAGAAAAGCAGAATTAGCAGGTGTAAATTTGCAGCAAATTCGTTGTTTATATCAACAATTGAAGTTTTTGGATATGAGAAATAGAAGTTAAATCTAAATCCTGACTCATCCTATCCAAAAAATGGACAAATAAACTATCCCCATAGGTGTTATTTAAAGGGACAAAGGCAAGAAAAAACCTTTACCCCTATGAGAATTTTGGGCAAATCAGGCAAGGCAAATAGTATTTATTCGACAACATTCTCCTTCACTAATCTTTGGTCAGATGCTACTGCCAGAAGTTCTTCCACAATATCCCAAGCTGCTGCACATTCACGAGAAGAATCGCCCTTAGTTGCACAAATTGTTCTCGCTTCTTCCCGTGCAACTTCTATTTCGTCCTCAATAAAGATACGTTTTGGATTTTCAAACAAATCACTTTTTCTGAGGATATCGGTAATTGAGATGATTCCTAACAGCTTACCTTTAATTACGGGAGCGCGACGAATACGGGTATTGGCAAACAAGCGAGCTACATACTCCACACCAAGCTCAGGATTGACGACAATACAAGGCTTAGTCATAATTTCATAAACTCGCACTTGTTTGGAGTCTTTACCGTGAGCAGCAACTTTATAGACAATATCAGTTTCACTGACCATGCCATAGGGGTCATTTTCTGTACGAGGTTCCACAATTAAAGATCGCAAACCTTTATATTTCATCAAATCCACAGCTTCCGCTACGGTTGCTGAACCACGAATTGTAATCACTTCTGTGGTCATTATGTCTTCAGCTTTCATCATCGGTTTATAAATTCCTGTTAATAGTTGGATTGAAACTTGTGGGTAACTTGTGAATTGTATTGAGTTTGCAAAAAGCCAGTTTCAGCTTTCTCTAGATTGCTGATTATTCTTATGTAAATGAGTATGCTTGACTGAGCCAAAACGATGAATTCTTGGATTTAATCTTCGTAAATTCTGGCTTCTAAAGCATTGGGAAATTCTTGACAATACATCTCAAAATAGCTTTTTGGGTTTTCCACAAAGTCACTTTTTCTGAGGATATCGGTAATTGAGATGATTCCTAATAGCTTACCTTTAATTACAGGGGCGCGACGGATGCCTGTATTGGCAAATAAGCGGGCTACATACTCCACACCAAGTTCAGGATTGACGACAATACAAGGCTTGGTCATAATTTCATAAACTCGCACTTGTTTGGAGTCTTTACCATAAGCACCAACTTTATAAACAATATCAGTTTCAGTGATCATGCCATAGGGGTCATTTTCTGTGCGAGGTTCGACAATTAAAGATCGCAAATGGCGTTCTTTCATCAGTGCTACGGCTTCGGCTACGGTTGCTGAACCACGGATTGTGACAACTTCTGTGGTCATTATGTCTTCAGCTTTGATCATGGTTAAAATCCTGAAAGTAATGGGTATGAGTCTGTGGGACTTTGATTGGGTAAATGTCTAAATATGGAGCAGATGGAAATAGATTCACTCATTTCTAAGATTTGCTGCTCAGACACTTTTGGAGAAAGATTAGATGTAGTTAATGGTTGAAAATTACTTGGTATTCCGGGTGCGTAAGCTTCAATGACACTTCCATCCAGAGAGCGCATTACCATCAGGTAGTCACAAACTGGACACTCTGTACGGATAATTTGATTCATCAAAGAATGCTTGTGAGCTAGTTTTCCATCAGTTAAAAACTGACGTTTTGCTTCACTACCGCAATTAGGACATGGAAATATATACGCTCTCTGCATGGAGAAACCCCCTCAAGAAGGTGAAAGTATTTTGTTTAAAGCTGTGGTGAATTTCTCATAGGGAACTACCCCAACAACTATTTCTGATAATTCGCCATGATTGAAAAACATAACTGCGGGAATACTGCGAATACCGTACTTTTTAGCAATGCTTTGATTTTCGCCATCACCAACATCTAATTTGACTACTTTTGCCTGATCTTTGTATTCTTGGGCTAGTTGATCCATTAAAGGAGCAACCATCCTACAAGGTCCGCACCAAGTTGCGGTGCAGTCCATGACAAACAACTCTTTCGCCTCTAAGAGCGATTCAAAGTCTGATTTTTGGATATATTGAACAAGAGTTTCATTCGGACTTTCAGAAGTAGCCATAGGTTTCTCCAGTAAAAATTAAAATTGGTGATTATGTGGTTGGGAAATGGGAAATTGTCAAGGATAAGATGGAATGTCCATGAGTTAAGTTGTTTGTTGAGGTAAAGCCAATCTCAGAAGTGCTATAACCCTGATGCCATAGAAATTTCAATCTTTTGATTTTTCTTTTATTTCGCATAAAATACTCAGGACTTTTACTTTATTTTTGTGTCATGCAGATAAAATCTGTTTTCCTGCTTTGATTAATCTTTTTCTAGCATTTAAAGTTTTTTTGTTTCCTATTAAACGAGACTTAGAAAAAGAATCTTGTAAAAACTGAGTTACTATTTCGACTGGGCGATCGCCATTAATCACAGTTAAACAACCTTGTTGGCGATAATGCTGAATTAAGGGAGCAGAATGCTCCTGATAGACTTCTATTCGCCTATAAATAACCTCATGATTATCGTCTGAGCGACCTCGTTGCAGTAACCTTTGTACCAAAACATCAATTGGGACATAAAAGCTAAAAACTTGGTCGTAAGGCCGTTCTGATAATGCAGTGTTGCCTTTAGCCCGGATTTCTAATAGTAATTGATCAAGAAGTTTCACCTGGGATAAATTACTAGGAAATCCATCCAGAATCCAACCCCGTTGGGCAGAGGAATGACTGAAGTGTTGGCGGATGATATCAAGAATGAAATCATCTGGAACTAAATCACCTCTTTCTATATACGGCTTGACTTTTAAGCCGAAAGAAGTCTCTTTAGCGATCGCCTGACGGCATATATCATCAATGGAAATATGGGGAATTTGCCATTGGCTTGACAGTGCTGCCCCCTGGGTACTCTTGCCAGCACCCGGTACTCCTAAGAAAATCAATCGCATTCAAACACCCCCTATTTCCAACTGAAAATGAGATGAAATCAACAACCAATACAATCCCCAAATATAAGATTCCTCTAGGAATAGCCAATATTTGAGATATCATATCTACAGAGGTGATTGAATTCTCAAAACTATGGCAACTGAAAAATCAAAAGACTCTTACCTGTGGGAAAAGCTAGACCAAGCCAGGAAAGCGAAAGCTGCCAGTGGCGGCTATGCCGGCTATGGTTCACCTGCTTTTGGTCAACAGTCAGTTAATGGTGAACTAGTAGAGAATCCATCTGAACAACAGATCATTGAATTAATTCGCCGTCACCACAAGTCAGGAAAATCACTTCCACAAATTGCCGCGTGGCTTAACCAGCAAGGATATACAACCAAGCGAGGCAGTCAGTGGCAACCTGTATCAGTTAAAAGGGTTTTAGACAGGCTGTATGGTAAAATACAAAGAATTTCCGGCATGGACGAAGACTGATGCCCACATTGGCTCTGATTTAGAACCACAAAGTAAAAATGTCTTCTTTGCCCTATTTGGATAGACAACTTTAAATTTTATCCCCCATTTACCTTTTAATCGTTAAACCCTTTATATGTAAACTGTTTCCTCGATTTATCCTTTACATCCCTCATATCATAACTGAAATTTGTAGAAATAATATGTATATGACAAAAAACTTTACAAAACTTTATAAATTAACTTTATCAGCTATTGTCAACCATGCAAATTGATGACCCACTCATTGGCGTTCCCTGCTTAGAAGAGGCGATAGATAGGCATCCACTGGTTGTTGCGCCCCATACTTCCCTAATTAATGTTGTGAATTTAATGAATCAGACGCGAGGTAATAGTTGTTTATTACCTGATTTTGATTCAGCAATTGGCTTTAGTTCCATGGGAGGTACGCGTTCAAGTTGTATTTTAGTCATGGAAGAAACAGAAATACTGGGTATTTTCACAGAGCGAGATATTGTCAAACTTACAGCGGCGGGTAGAGATTTTGCTGATGTGAAAATAGCTGATGTCATGGTGCATCCAGTCATAACCTTAGCGGAAACTGCATTTCGGGATATCTTTGCCGCACTGTTTTTGTTTCGACGATATCGCATTCGCCACTTGGTGATAGTCAATGCAGAGGAACAACTCGTGGGGATTGTCTCCCCAGAAAGTATTAGACAAATTTTGCGCCCCACCAACTTGCTGAAAATGCGGCGGGTGTCAGAAGTAATGACAACTCAGGTAATTCATGCACCACCTACAGCCTCCGTACTCAGCTTGGCGCAGATGATGGCGGAAAATCAAGTTAGTTGCGTGGTGATAGTCAAAACAGATTCCTGGAACGATGTCTTATCAGCCTTTAAACCAGTAGGAATTGTGACAGAAAGAGACATCGTACAATTTCAAGCATTGGGATTAAATTTGGCTCAAATTGAGGCAAAAACAGTGATGAGTACACCCTTATTTTTGCTAAGTCCAGAAGATTCCCTCTGGTCTGCCCATCAAGAAATGCAGCAGCGACGAGTGCAGCGATTAGTTGTATCCTGGGATTGGGGAGCAAAGTTAGCTATCGTCACTCAAACCAGCTTGTTGCGAATATTTGATCCACTGGAGATGTATGGAGTCATAGAAACATTACAAATAACTGTAGCTCAATTAGAAACCGAAAAAGCTAAATCTTTCCATAACCAAAGTAACTCCACCGAACTACCTCTACAGCCAGACTTAAAGCAGATACAGAAACAACATATAGTTGCTGACGAAAACTTAGATAACTTGATTGCTACTGTGCAAAGCCGGATAGAACATTTGATCAAAAACCCTGATTTATCCACAGAATTACAGCAAATGTATTTAGGTTTAGCGACAACGGAGATGGAAAAAATCCGCCATTGTCTTCATAGCTGAAAAAATATATAGGACTATTGGGCGTTGCTGATTAAGAGTATGATTTTGTTTCACGCAGAGGCGCAGAGAGTAAGAGTTTGAAATCATTGATTTTTCAATTTCATACCCTAATTCAGCAACGCCGACTATTGTTTAGTAAGCATTCTAAAAATAAGATGCGTTTGCCCTGGGTTCTGGAACTAGCTCTTCATTAGATTCCATATCAGTTACTACATCTTTTACTAAATCTGTAATACCTTTGAGTGTAGCATTCTGATCTTTATGAAGATAAGACAGACTGGGAAATTCAGCACACAATCCCACGAATTCTTGATCTTCTTCCGACCAAGTAACTTTATATGTGTAGTGGGTATAGTTAACCATCTTCCATTTCCTCAATTTTTTTATAGGATAGGTAAGATGCTTATGATTAGCATTAAATAAATAATAGTATCAATATTAATACTATGTCAATGGGAGCGTTAAACTAATTTGAGGTATAAAATCACAAAACCTCTATTCATAACCATTTACCAGATACAGCAGATTCCGCTCTAATGAGGTACAAACTTGAATTATGAAACTCTTGTAGTGCGGGCATCTTGCCCGCTGGATATGTACCTCATCACACCGGAAAGTGCTGTATTATTCAGAATAATCACTACCAGAACCAAACTTCCATTTATCTATTAACCGATGCCAATAATATCGGTTTTCTGGTGATAGATTATTAACTAATATTTCTAATCTTGGACTTAGAGAGAACAAACTAGTATACACAATTAAATTCACATAATGTAACATCCAATCCAACAAACTCAATAAACCAACTTGGGGAATGATTTTCGCAACTAATAAAGGATGAGATAAACCAGTTTTTAACAAAGTTTTTGTTAACGCCCCAAACTGGACAATATCTTGTAAAAAAGGTTTTAAAACAGGTGTTCCTAACTCCTGCATTTGCACAAATACAGCAGAGAGTAATTGGTTAATTTGATTGGGTTCAATTTTTTGATTTACACCTACACTCATAGCTTTTTGAAATAACCAAGTTACACTTAAACTCGGTTGATAGGGTTGCAATATTGCTAAAGATTGGGCAGATAATTGATCAGTTTTTAATGCTTCTTCAATTCCTAAAGTTAGCCTTTGTAAATGACGTACCATAGCCCCAAAACCACCAAAACTTAAAGGTGATTGATTACCGCTACTATCTCCCACTGGGAGAATCCGATTCCAAGGGGTTTGCAGAGGACTTTGACGATAACTAGGAAAGAAACCAAACAACGCCCTTTGAAAATTTAGGCGATTAATTTCCACACCTTGATATTCTGGTAACAAGCGTAAATATTCGTCAAATAAAGTTTCTAAACTCAACCGTTGTGGATCTGCATCCATATAGGTAAATAAATATGTAGTTCTTCCGTCTTTTGCGGGAAATGCTTCCCAAAAATATTGACATTGATTTTCCAAAGCTGTGAAAGATAACAACAAGTCTCCTGAGTTATTTTCTGGATATCCTTTAGCACAAGTTCCCACAACTAAACAAAGTGCATCTGGTTTTTTTCCTTGACGCGCTTGTTGGCTAATGGGAGAAAGATTTCCCATAGCATCTAGTAACAATTTTGCAGTAAATTGATTATTGACTATGACTCCATTTGGGTGAACTACAATATCGCTAAATGGTGTATTTTCAAATAACTTTCCTCCAAGCTTAAGAAAGCGGGTTTTTAAGGTTTCGAGGAGATAAATAGGATTGACACCAATGTTAAGAACATCTTCTACCCAAACTTCTGTACCTCCTTGAAAGCTAACTCTTGCGGGGTTATATTCAGTGACGATAGCTTGTGCTAATTCGTCTGCTGTCAACAATTCCAATTCCCGAAATACTTCTAACTCTTTGCGAGAAATATTCCATTCCTGTTCTCTTCCGCGCAAAATTCCCCTTTCTAGTAAGGCTACGCCCACACCACGTACAGCTAAAGCGCAACCAATCAAAATTCCTAAAGTTCCACCGCAGATAATGACATCAAATTCTACAGATTCTAAATTTTTGGGATTTTCTGTAACTACGTTGGGTATGGGTGCGTTACCTGTTCGCAACAATGCTAATATGCTGTCAGTCCGGCGCAAGCCGCCTAAAACATCGCCTGGGAGTTGGGAAAGAATTTCTTCGGTTAGGGACATAATTGTTGATTTTAAGCAAAGTTCTATATATTGATACTATCTTTGCTGGATACATAAACCTGTTTATAGTTTATGGCAATCTAGATATATAAGTCTCTCAATAACTTAATTTGTAGGAAATACTTATGAACCGTTCTCAGATAGTTGCGATTATTACAGGGGCAATTTCTATTCTACTAGCGATCGCATACCTAATCGTTGTCCAAATTATTGATTATCGGGATATGAAGCCAGCGCCCGTTAGTCAACTCAGCCCAGTCGTAATCATTGCGTCAAGTAATTTACCCAATTTGCAACTTGACATAATTGCTAAAGTGTGAATTTGATCGGGGTGGAAAATACCGCCCCTATACTATAGATACTATAGACAAATACAATCCATAGACTCAAAATAATAGTTACCATTTAATAATTCAATCTATTGAAATATAAGAATTCTTTACAGAAAATATCGTGAATTTGTCTAATTAGGTAATTCTTTTTTGGCACAGATAAAGGTAAGCTATTTCTAACAATATTAAATAAAGATAAATTTTCATTGTCTGTCATCACTAAGTTGATAGGGATCAACGCTACTTGGTGTGTTTTCTTTAATTTTTGCTGCAAACTATAGAGGTAATTTAATGGATCAGTATTTAGTAGACACTGTTTGGCTAATTCCGGTTTATGCTTTGATAGGTGGGCTTTTAGCTATACCTTGGTCGCCGGGAATCATTCGCAAAACTGGTCCTCGACCGGCGGGATATGTCAACGTGGTGATGACCTTTATCTCCTTTTTCCATGCCGTCTTTGCTTTCTTTGCTATTTGGAATCATCCAGCTAAAGAAGTATTTATTCCTTGGCTATCAACAGCAGGTTTAAATCTGACTATTAATTTAGAACTTTCTGCTGTCAGCATCGGGGCAGTAATTATTATTACCGGCTTGAACTTGCTGGCGCAGATATACGCTATTGGTTACATGGAAATGGACTGGGGTTGGGGACGCTTCTTTTCCTTATTAGGATTATTTGAAGCTGGTCTTTGTGCTTTGGTTTTGTGTAACGATTTATTTTCCACTTATGTAATTCTGGAAGTCCTCACATTGGGAACTTACCTATTAGTAGGTTTGTGGTTTAGTCAGCCTTTGGTAGTGACTGGGGCGCGTGATGCTTTTTTGACTAAACGGGTGGGAGACTTGTTTTTATTAATGGGTGTGTTGGGACTGTGGACACTCTCAGGAACTTGGAATTATACAGAGTTAACTGCATGGGCGGCCACGGCGAATGTTGACCCGACAATTATTACTTTAGTGTGCTTGGGGTTAATAGCTGGACCTATGGGTAAATGCGCCCAGTTTCCTTTGCATTTGTGGTTAGATGAGGCGATGGAGGGACCTGTTCCCAGTACAATTTTGCGGAGTTCGGTGGTAGTGGCCAGTGGGGCATGGGTGTTAATTAAATTACAACCTGTGTTTAGTTTATCACCTGTGGCATCTTCGGCGATAGTGGCGATTGGGGCGGTGACAGCGATTGGTGGGGCGTTAATTGCGATCTCTCAAATTGACATCAAACGCTGTTTATCCTATTCTGTCAGTGTTTACATGGGGTTAGTATTTATTGCGGTAGGCACACAGCAGAACGAAGCCGCATTATTATTAGTTCTCACTCATGCCGTATCCGCTGCATTATTAGTTATGAGTACCGGGGGCATTGTTTGGAATAGTGTTACCCAAGATGTTACCCAATTAGGTGGATTGTGGTCACGTCGTCCCATGTCCGGGATAGCATTTATTGTCGGTACATTGGGTTTAATTGGTTTTCCCCCTTTAGGTAGTTTTTGGGCATTATTTAAATTAGCTGATGGGTTATGGGAAACACATCCGACTTTAGTAGGAATAGTAATTTTTGTTAATGCCTTAACTACATTTAGTTTAACTAGAGAATTTGGTTTAATCTTTGGTGGTAAACCCAAACAAATGAGTGAACGTTCTCCTGAAGCTATTTGGTTAATGGTGTTACCAATGATGATTTTATCTGGCTTTGTTTTACACCTGCCTTTAGTGTTGCAAAGTTTGTCATTACTTCCAGACTGGGCAACATTAAATAAAGACGTAGCCCTGCTATTAATTTGGTCAAGTATCTTCGGCTGTAGTATTAGTAGCATCATCTATTTAGGCAACATTCCCAAACCAATTCGTTTACCCTGGCAAGGTTTACAAAATTTATTTGCTTACGATTTTTACACCCCTCAAATTTACAAAGTTACCATTATTTTCGGCGTTGCCCAACTTTCTAAATTTGCCGATATGCTGGACAGATTTGTAATAGATGGTATTGTCAACTCTGTGGGTTTATTCTCTCTATTGGGTGGTGAAGGCTTGAAATATAGTAACAATGGACAAACTCAATTTTATGCCTTAACAGTTCTGTTAGGAGTCGGTTTTTTAGGTGCTTGGGTGACATGGCCTTTCTGGGGAATTCAGTTCATGAATTTAATTTTCTAAATATCTATGATTTAGATTGCTGATAATAATCTACCCCACAGCGGGGGGAAGAAAAGGATAAACTTTTGATATTGGAGGTGGTTGGGGATGGGGTTCTTGTATCTCACTCAATCGAGAACCGCTATATTACCAATTACCAATTACCAATTACCA
>NZ_VIKY01000235.1:0-5054 GCF_009711925.1 Dolichospermum sp. UHCC 0352
TCAGTGAATGTAGAATCCCCGTGTCTTTAGACCGGGGAGTGTCAAGAAAAGAAGCAAATTAAGTTGTCATTTTTAGCAAAAAACGTTGTTGAATACTTTACTGATTGCGGGAACTGATACGGATGCTGGTAAAACTGTTATCACAGCAGCAATAGCCGCTTATTGGCAAAAATATTATCCCCAGCGTAGTTTGGGGATGATGAAGCCAATTCAATCGGGGTTGGGTGATAGGGAACTGTACCAAACTCTGTTTAATTTGGACCAGTCACCAGAAGAAATTACACCTTTGTATTTTCAAGCCCCTTTAGCCCCTCCCATAGCTGCGGCTAAGGAAAATCGTCAAATTGATTTAGCGATAGTTTGGCGAACTTTGTTGGCTTTGCAGAAACAACGTGATTTTGTGTTGGTGGAATCTTTGGGGGGTTTGGGTTCACCGATTACTGATGAGTTGACGGTGGCTGATTTGGCGGGTGAATGGCGATTACAGACTTTTTTGGTGGTGCCGGTCAGATTGGGGGCGATCGCTCAGGCTGTTGCTAATGTAGCATTAGCTAGGCAACATAAAATCAATCTGCGCGGAATTATTCTTAATTACACCCAACCCCGCACCAAGGAAGAAATTGCTGATTTAACACCACCAGAGTTAATTCAATCATTGACAAATATTCCCGTTTTAGGTTATGTTCCCTATCTGGAAAATCCCAGAGATTTGGAACAACTTGCAAAAGTTGCTGCGGCTTTAGATTGGGAAATATATTGTAGCTAATGGGTGATTGGTAATTGGTGATTGGTAATAGGTAATGGGGAAGAGTTTTTTTAATTTTTAATTGATAAATATGGTTTCTACATTTCCTTTGGCTTCAACGGTAAATCTTAAAAATGTGCGGTTAGCAATTCGGGCTTTGCAACCGCAATTAGTAGAGTGGAGAAGACAAATTCACCAAAAACCAGAATTAGGTTTTCAGGAAAAAATTACCGCTGAGTTTATTGCCGAAAAGTTGCAAAGTTGGGGAATTGCACATCAAACAGGTATTGCAGAAACGGGAATTGTGGCGATTATTAAAGGTGAAAAATCTGGACATGGTAAAGTATTAGCAATACGGGCGGATATGGATGCTTTACCTATTCAAGAAGAGAATGAAGTTCCCTATTGTTCTCAACATGATGGTGTGATGCACGCTTGTGGACATGATGGACATACAGCGATCGCTCTGGGTACGGCATATTACCTCAATCAACACCGACAAGACTTTAGTGGCACAGTAAAAATTATCTTCCAACCCGCCGAAGAAGGTCCCGGTGGGGCAAAACCGATGATCGCAGCAGGTGTATTGAAGAACCCTGATGTTGATGCCATTATCGGTTTACACTTATGGAATAATCTGCCATTGGCAACTGTGGGAGTCCGCGCTGGGGCATTAATGGCCGCTGTAGAATTGTTTCGCTGCACCATTTTTGGTAAAGGTGGACATGGGGCAATTCCTCAGCAAACAGTAGATTCTATCGTGATAGCGGCGCAAATAGTCAATGCTTTACAAACTATTGTTTCCCGTAATATTAACCCCATTGATGCGGCTGTGGTGACAGTGGGAGAACTCCACGCCGGCACAGCAGTTAATGTGATTGCTGATACCGCAAGAATGGGTGGGACAGTGAGATATTTTAATCCTGATTTAGCAGGTTTTTTTAAAGAACGCATTCAACAAATTGTTGAGGGAATTTGTCAAAGTCACGGTGCAAATTATGACTTAGATTATATTCATCTTTATCCACCGGTTATCAATGATGCGGAAATCGCAGCATTAGTTCGTTCAGTTGCAGAGGAAGTGATAGAAACCCCCATTGGTATCGTTCCTGAGTGTCAAACAATGGGTGGGGAAGATATGTCGTTTTTCTTGCAAGAAGTTCCCGGTTGTTACTTTTTTCTTGGTTCTGCAAATCCAGAGAAAAAATTAGATTATCCTCATCATCATCCCCGATTTGATTTTGATGAAACGGCTTTACCAATAGGTGTGGAAATGTTTGTTCGCTGTGTAAACAAGTTTTTGGCTTAAAATGGAGAAATACTGGGAATTACAGGTGTTTCTGATTCCTGCTGTTGACGTTGTAAATACTTACTCAGCACATAAGCTAAATCTCCTCTTGTCATGGGGCTTAGTGGGTAAATATTACCTTGTGTATCCATATTCACAAATTCTTCAGCAATGACTGTAGCGATAGCGTAAGCGCTGACTTGTCAGTTCGCTTTTCTAGACCAATCAGGTATATTTATGGCATCTGGATGTGATGAGAGAATCTTATCAACGCTTTGATCAGGAAATTGGAAAACCCCATAAGCTTGGGCAAAAATCGCTAAACCTTCACCTCTAGTAACCCGTTGATTTGGGAAAAATAGATTTCCTCGATAACCTTTCATAATATCAGTTTTCAAAACTATCTGAACATCTTTATATGCCCAATGAGAAGGAGGAACATCCGGGATGAATACAGATTTTTTTTCTGGCAGAATAGCCCGTTTATCTAAATAAAATGCCTTCACTAAAATTGACGCTAATTCTGCACGACTAATTAACTTATCCTGATAAAATTTACCATCGGGAAAATTATCCATTAACTTAGAATCAACTACCTTTTGGATATATTCTGAACTGGTAACAGGTATTGGATCTAGTGATTGTTCTTGGGCAATAATTGGGGAATTTTGGAGAAGTGTGATTAAAGTCAATATCCCTAGTAATTTTTTCATTGCGACTATTATTTTATAACTGTATTACTAATATTGACGGTGATTGCATAATTGAAGTTGCTGATTTTCTAGATAATTAAAAATAAAGATTTTTTAAATATAATTGATAAACCTTTATCTTTATAACAAATTGTCTGTAAATAAAATCCAAAATTTCGCTCAGAAATCAAAAATCAAGGGAGTTTTAGTTCTCAATCCTCAATTCTAAATTCTAAATTCTAAATTCTAAATTCTAAATTCTCATTACCAATTTTATAATATAGTTGGCTGTGATAGTATTTTCTATAGCCTTAATTGTTCAGGAGTTAAAGAATGTCCATACCAGCAGATCCAGTTAAATTGATGAAGCAAGAAGTTGGCAAAGCGGCCGCCAATTTAGTAAAATCCGGTTCAATAGTTGGTTTGGGTACAGGTTCAACCACAGCTTACACCATTCAGTATTTAGGAGAACGCCTCAAATCAGGGGAACTCAAAGATATTGTCGGTATCCCCACCTCATTTCAATCAGAAGTGTTAGCAAAAGAGTATGGCGTTCCCCTCACCACTTTAGACGCTGTAGACCATATTGATATTGCCATAGATGGGGCAGATGAGGTAGACCCCCACAAAAACTTGATTAAAGGTGGTGGTGCGGCACATACCCGCGAAAAAGTTGTAGATTACCTAGCAACACAGTTTATTGTCGTCGTTGATGGTGGTAAGTTAGTAGAGCGCTTGGGTTCTAGTTTCGCTGTACCAGTTGAAGTTATTCCTATGGCACTTACCCCCGTCACTAATGCCATTAAAGCACTTGGTGGTAAGCCAGAATTGCGGATGGGTGTGAGGAAAGCCGGACCTGTGATCACTGATCAAGGTAACATGGTTTTGGATGTCACATTCGATAGCATTGATGACCCTGTAAACCTGGAAAAAACCCTGAATAATATTCCTGGTGTTTTGGAAAATGGCATTTTCGTCAATTGTGCAGATATCGTGCTTGTTGGTGAAGTTATTGACGGTAAACCTGTAGTCAGACAACTTTAAATTAGTACCTAATCACATAAATTACAAAAGAAGGAAACTCTTAACTGGGAACAGATAAGAAACACTCATTTGCACCAGTTTAGAGCTTCTGTCAAAAAAAAGATGTTTTTAAAAGATGCGTAGCCCGAAAAAAACAGTGTCATTATTTCAATCTCATGTTTTTAAACATGAGTTTTTCCTGTGAGAAAGTTGCCCGTTCCCTGTTCCCTCTGAATAGTTAGGAAAAAGGCCCAAAGTGGGAGAAAGAAAATATAGTTCGTCACCGAATCAGAATTTAGAATGAATTATTCTTGGCTTTTATGTCTTGTTGACAGCTAGTTACAGCCAGTCGAAGATTGCCTTGATGGCTGGCTAGTAGTTGTTTCCCAAATTCTTGGTCTAAACCAGTCCAGTGCATTAATAATGCCAATTTAACCGATTTACCACTATGTTCTAGTAAAAACCCGGCTGCTTCTCGACTTAAACTAGTTAAGTCTTGTAAGATCCGTAAAGCGCGATCATGTAATTTTTGATTCGTGACAGCGACATCAACCATGCGATTCCCATACACTTTACCTAGTTTAACCATTACCCCAGTCGAAAGGGTATTTAACACTAATTTTGTCACCGTCCCCGCTTTTAAGCGAGTAGAACCAGCTAAAATTTCTGGTCCTGTCAATAAACGAATATCAATATCAACTTCAATACCGACTTGTTCTGTGGGAACACAGGCTATAAAAATAGTCTTAGCCCCCCGTTGACGCGCTGCATTAATGGCACCGTGAACGAAAGGCGTTGTTCCCCCAGCCGTGATGCCGACGACTACATCCAGTTGCGTGATTTGTCGTTGCGCGATCGCAGTTTCCCCATCTTCCGCTCGATCTTCCAAATCCTCGGAACTGCGGACTAATGCTCCCGCACCACCAGCAATAATCCCTTGTACCAATTCTGGGGAAGTACAGAAAGTAGGTGGACACTCGGCAGCATCTAATACTCCTAATCTGCCACTTGTCCCTGCACCCACATAAAATAAACGGCCACCTTGACGCAGTTTTTCTGCTGCGAGGTCAATAGCTGCTGCTAACTGAACTTTAGCCGCTGCTACTGCTGCTACTGCCTTTTGGTCTTCGCTATTAAATAATTCTACCAATTCTAAAGAGTTGAGCTGGTCTAAATTGAGACTATGGGGATTAACTTGTTCGGTGAGCAGATGCCCGCGTTCCTGGAAATTTGTCATTTGTGTATACTGTGTCAGTTGTTAGTTGTCAGTTGTCCGTTGTCAGTAGGGGCGAAGCATTTGGAAGAT